>JAUTXJ010000332.1 GCA_030838075.1 Acidobacteriaceae bacterium | reverse complement strand
CCGCCAGCGGTGACCGTTCCCACGGAAGAATTGCCGCCGGCTATGGAGTCAACTTCCCACGTTACGGTGGTCACGGAGTTTCCTGTAACCGTGGCTGTAAAAGTTTGGGTCTGGCCGGTCGTAAGGGCCGCACGACTGGGGCCAATGGTTACGGAAGCGGTGCCAGTACCCCCCGGGGGAGGATCAGTTGAACTTGATTGGCTAGATCCTCCGCCGCAACTAACAAGTAGTAAAGCGAATATGATGAAAGCTGAAACAACTAGGGCATTTTGACATTTCTTGATGCCGACCGAAACCATATCCATGTGTGGAAATTCCCCTGAGTCGTTGATTTGGTTCCCCGCGGAGAGAGGGAGTAATGCACGTCCGTTCGATACGCAAAAGCCCTGGCGGGGTGAAGGACAATTTAAGGCTAAAAGATATGATGCACAAAGTAAAGCTTGTGGTTGGACTAAGGTTCAAGAACCGAAGGGCCAAAGTTTGCGGAAAAAATTGCGAACACGTTCCGTCAGGGAAGCAGTCTTGACGGGCGCAGGGGCTGGGGGCGGGGCGGCAGGAGGCGGCGGTGCGGCGACGGCAGCTTTCACTGGGACGACCTCGCCCTCAACTTTCCCCTGAAAGATTAGGGTGGGCCGCACGCGCACGCGGCGAATCATCATGATCATCCTGGGGTCGACTTCCGGCTGCACCTTGGAGTTGGCGTTAAATATCAACGGAGGTACAAAAACCTGGTAGATCGGCTCTTGCTTTGGTACGACAGGTTTGGCAGGTTGAACGGTGGGTACGTTTGGTTTGACGTCTTCGACATTATGGCGCACCTCCTCAGCGGTGGCCATGCGGCTTACTTCTGGTGGCGCCGCTTCGGCAAGGCGCAACTCGCACGCACAGTGCTCGCCGGTGTCGGTGCGCAGTGAATCGATTTGCCCGTTCGCCAGAAAGACACTCCCGCCTTGAGGCACTAGAATATTTTGCCCATTTAATTGCTGCTCAAGTCGCAACGCCCCGCGATTGGTGCGGACACACATCGCGCCGCTAGCGTCGAAGCCCACGACGGTATCTTGCGGGCCGCCACCGATTGCTACAGGCTGAGCCTGAATTTGCGGGGTGTACATGGTTAAGACGGGCGTGCGTTCGATGTGCGCGTGAATCGTTCCGGTATCGAGAGCAATCGTTAGCGAGTTGCCGGATTTGAGCACGGAAAAGTGCGCCGGCCCGCATATGGCGATCTGACCGCCTTCGACAAGATTTATGCGCGCGCTGCCGGATTTAACGCGCACGTCGCTACCGCTGTGCAGCATGGTAGCTACGCTGCCATTGATGTTCTCCACGCTCATGGGCCCGGTAACCGCGATGGCTTCGCCTTCGATGGCGCCAACGGAATCGCCTGGCGCTGGATTATCGGGACGCGCGGCGGCCGCAAACATTCCGACGAGCGCAACGCTGGCGGCGATGGAGAAGAGCGCCATGTTGCGCCGCGCATTTTGCTGTTGAGAAAGAAACGCCAATAATCTCACTCCTCTGAATTGGGACGCGGGAACTCTCGCGAAAGCCTCTCAGCCTCAGCCTATACTATACGACGATGGCTAACCCTGAAGCAGAGCAAGGTGCCTTAAGTGAATCCGGTAACGGGCCGTCCCCGCCATCGGCTTCGCCACCGGAGAGCGAGCCTGTAAATTTACATTACGACACGCGGCTGCCGAAGCTTCCCTGGTCACGCCGCGCGCAAATTCCGATTATCGCCGCGGCGGTCTACAGCGTCATCCGCACGCTGGGGCCGACGCTGCGCTTTGAACCACTGGGTGAACAACAAGCAGAACGCGTTTACGCTTCCGGACGGCGATGCATTTTTGCGTTCTGGCACCGGGTCATCATTCCGGTGGCGTGGTGGGCCAGGAATCGCGGCATCGTGGTGCTCAATACCACGGCGTTCGACGGCCAGTGGACGCGCAAGGTTATCGAGTGGCTGGGATTCGGCACAGCTCAGGGAAGTTCGACGCGCGGAGGACTGCGCGGGTTGGCCGTGATGGGCAAGCGGCTCGAAGAAGGCTTTGACTGCGGCTTTACCATTGATGGCCCGCGTGGGCCGCGATACGTAGCCAAGCCAGGACCGGTAATGCTGGCGAGAAAGAGTGGCTGCCCAATTGTGGTATTTCACATTGGCGTGGATCGCGGCAAAACTTTTACAAACACCTGGGACCATTTTTTGTTGCCTGCGCCGTTCGCGCGCGCGGTGATTCTGTGCGCGCCGCCGATTTACGTGCCGGCGGATGCCGACGCAGACTTGATGCAAGCGAAGCATGCTGAAATGCAGCGGGCATTGGAGCGCGTGCGCGACATAGGGGAGGGCTGGTTTCAACTCACCGAAGAAGAACGCCAACATTACCGCGACGAATTTTTGCGTTGAGGAATTTTTATGCTACGAATTTAATTCTGCACAGATTGCACGTCCTGACTACATCACAACATAAAATTTGGCCAGTAACGCCCGCGCCGATGCGGCTGTCACTTTACGGAGATAGTTATTATTGGAGCAGCAGCCGATGCGACCATCACTCTCATGTGCTTTCCCGCCAGCGCCGCTCTCTGCTTTTCGGTGAAACCGGCACACGCTGCCTCCCCGACCAATTCATATTTGCCCTTTTTCTTCGGCAACTCCAACGAAGCCGTATAGCGGTAAACTTCTCCAACCTTCAACACCATGCCCGTTACTGTATTCGTGAGCGTTTTTATAGCATCCAACTGCTCCATGACTAAGTCCGCGGAACACCCTGACATAGTGACCACGTTTTTGTGCTGATCGAGAATTTGCAAGTCGAAAGACCCAATCTGACTGCTGCATTGACCCATGCCACGAAACAGATACAAAGGTTCGTCGCCGGTATTCTTAATCACAAACTCCACGTCTATGGTTGATCCTCTGCGATAGACCAGCTTTTCCGTTACGATTCGGACGTCCAGGCCGCGCTCGACTGCTTTCTGCGGCGCTGCCCTAGACGACATTTGAAAAATAAACAAGAGTGCAGGCGCACACAAGAACGGCAATTTGATACTCGTCCATTTTGAAAGTGCTCGCATTGATCCTCCCGGATTATTTTACGGGACGTTCCGCGAGCTTTACCTGCACATCTATTTTTTTGCCGCCGCGGTACAGCGTGACCGGAACGGTATCGCCGGGGCGCTTGCGGTTTAGAATTTTTCCTATGTCGAATTGACTGGTAACCGGCTGGCCGTCAATGGAAGTGATCACGTCACCGCCGATGGTGATGCGACGCATGCCGGCTTGCGCGACTTGGTCGCCGCCTTTTATGCCTGCAGCGGCGGCTGGTCCCCCGCGCGTGACCGTTTCCACCAGTAAACCTTCCTGCACCGGTAGATCGAGCGCTTGTGCGAGATAGCCACCAACCGGCAATGTTTCCAGCCCAAGGAATGCGCGGTGCACCCGACCATCGGTGATCAAGTCGTTGGCGATGCCTTTTGCAGTGTTGACGGGGATGGCGAATCCGATGCCCGCAGTGGTTCCCGACGGCGTGTAAATCGCGGAGTTAATCCCTATCACTTCGCCGTGGGAGTTGATGAGCGGGCCTCCGGAATTGCCGCGGTTGATGGCCGCGTCGGTTTGAATGGCTTCATCGATGAAAGTGGTCTCGCTGGTTTGCACGGTGCGGCCTAGCGCGCTGACCACCCCAGTGGTTAAAGTACTTTGAAATCCAAAGGGGTTGCCGATGGCCAGGACTTTTTGCCCCACCTGCAAATTACTGGAATCGCCGAGCGGCAAGGTAGCCAGATTTTTTCCATTGGGTTCGATTTTCAGTAACGCGACGTCATTGCGTTGGTCGGCGCCAATAAATTTCGCCGGGTAGCGCGATTGGTCGCCCAAAACAACTTCGATCGTTTGCGCTTCCTGTACCACGTGAAAATTCGTGAGGATGTAGCCGCGTTTGTCGATGATAAAGCCAGAGCCTGCGCCTTCCACCGGAACTGGGTCCATGAAGAAATCGTATTGCGTGGCCTTGGTGAGCACGTTGGCTACAGCCGGGGCGGTTTGCCGGTAGACGCGGACATTGATGGCTTCATCGTCGGTGAGCGCGGCATCACGTTGCGACACGTTGGTTGATAAGCCGGAAGGTTTGCCTTCACTGATGGGCCCGGCTCCAACGTCAACGGGTTGACGCGCTCCCCAGCGGCCTCCGGCCCAATAGGCAGCGAGAACAATTACCACGGCGGCGAGAAAAAGACGGATGGCACTGGAAGATCGCGAAACGGTCATGTTGGTTGCCCTTCTGCTGGTTCTTATTGCGCAGACTTTATTCTTTATTGATTTTAACGCCGGCAGGCCACGGACGCCTGGAAATATGTTCTAGCTCCGTCCCGACCGGAACACGGTGCTAGCCATTCCACAGCAAAACAGCGGCTCAAACAGTTGGACGTACTTCGCGTAGTTTGGTAGCCAGCTGCTCGACTTGTTGACGCGTATTTTCGAGAGAGCCGGAGCAATCAATTCTTTCGGTGGCATGCTGTAATTTCTCTTCCACGGGAAGTTGCGAGCGGATTCTGAGGCGAGATTCCTCTTCGGTGAACCCGCGAGCCATCAAACGCGAAATTTGCTGCCGCGGTTCACACCAGACCACCACCAGACCATCCAGGATTTTATCCAGCCCGGCTTCCACAATGAGCGCGGCTTCCACGAATGCGGCGCTTTGTGTTCCATCGCGTTCCAATTTTGAAAATTCGGTAGAAATATATTCCTCCACGCGAGGATGCACGATGGCGTTCAGTTGTTTGAGTTTTATGGGGTCGTCAAAAACGATTTTAGCGAGGGCCGCACGATTGATATTGTTGCCTGCGTTCAGGACGGAGCTTCCGAATACGCGCACAATTTTGTGATGCGCGGGATAGCCTGGCTCGATCATTGCCTTCGCGACGGAATCGGTATCGAGAACGATGAAGCCCATTTCCCGCAACATGGCGCTGATGGTGCTTTTGCCGCTGGCGATGCCGCCAGTGATCCCGAGACGAAGCATGAACAATTCTAACGTGCGGTGACACTGGATTGCGGTCGTTTCGTGGCGGATAATCCCCGACGCAGGCGTGCAGCTTTTACGGTATTGCTCATGAGCATGGTTATGGTCATGGGTCCGACGCCGCCGGGAACGGGAGTAAGCGCGCCGGCCACATTTATGGCGTCGGGATGCACGTCGCCCACGAGCGCGGAATTTTTGGCGCGGAATTTTTCGAGGCGCTCGGGCATGTTGCGGAAAAGGCGCTCGGCCTCGGCGGGATCGGTGACGCGATTGGTGCCCACGTCGATCACCGCTGCACCGGGCTTGATCCAGTCGGCAGCGACGTAACCGGCCTTGCCCATGGCGGCGACGATGATGTCGGCGCGGCGCACGGTTCCTGGCAGGTCGCGCGTTTTTGAATGGCAAATCGTTACGGTGGCGTTGGCGTGCATCAACAGCAAAGACATGGGTTTGCCGACGATGTCGCTGCGCCCGAGGACCACAGCGTCTGCGCCTTCAATGGGGATGTTGCCGCGCTTTAGGAGTTCCATGCAGCCCGCCGGAGTGCAAGCGACGAGTCCCGGACGGCCACTGACCAGGCGTCCGAGATTCATGGGATGAAATCCGTCGACATCTTTGGCGGGATCGACGGATTCGAGGATTAGCTTGGTATCGACCTGCGGCGGCAGTGGGAGTTGGATGAGGATGCCGTCCACGGCGGGGTCGCCGTTCAAGTCGTCGACTAGCTGCAGCATTTCGCGAGTGCTGACGGTTGCGGGCGGAGTATGCATCCAACTGGCGATGCCGAGTTGTTCGCAGGCGGCGATTTTGCTTTTCACATAAAGCTGGGACGCAGGATTGTCACCCACCAGTACAGCAGCGAGGCCCGGACGCGTACCGGATGCAGTCATGGCCGCGATCTCGCCTTTAAGCTCGGCGAAAATCTGGTCGCGGATTTTCAGACCATCGAGAATGCGCGCGGTCATGTGCGGGGGACTCCCATGAGGAACAAGAAAAATCATAGCACATGGCAAACGCGACGCTGGCCGGGATGGAAATGTTTGAGGGCGTAGTACGAGTAGAAATGGACCTGCCAAGTTCTTTGTTTGCGAACTAAAATGTCGGCGCGCCGACATTTTTCGATAAATCATTCGAACGATTACGACCGCGCGCTCGAGGGTGTAACTGTCAAAATAGATATATTCTGCCTACCTCGAAGAGGAGTCCAATCATGATGACTCGCCTTTGCACCACGAATCGGCAGAACATCCCCATTGCCACCTGTCTTCTGTTGTTCTTCTTAGTTGGGCCACCGCGATCTCTCGCACATGACGAGTGGTATCGCGGCTTGGACTTGGAATCTGCCCTGGCTGATTCCGGCCTTGTGCTCGTCGGGCGCGTCAGCGATGTAAGCGAAACCAAACTTGGCGTGGGAGGTAAGGGCGAGCGCTCTCTGCTGCAATACAAATTTGAACCGGTGTTGGTGCTTAAGGGCGTGTTCTCGCGGGAATCGCTGTTGCTCACCAGCGATGATCTCGGCACGCAACAATTCAACGGGGTCACTGACGCCGCCCCGATCGAGACCGGGCAGTTGCGCCTGCTTATGCTGGGGCGTTCCTTCGCGGGATACTCGATGCGCCGAGAAGCGCGTAGCTTCGATCAAGCGATACCTCGGCTCAATAGCACCAACGATGAGTTAATCGCGACCGTCAATATTCTTCTGGCCGTCAATCATAATTTGGATCGGGCTACGAAAGTCGCATTGCTTCTCGACGGTCTCCGAAAGCAAAAGGGAGCTGCGGCTATTCCGCTGCTCATAGCCGTGGAGCGCCGCGCGCTGCTCGCCGCGCAGACCCCCAGCGCAGTGGAGAGCATTGCGCCGCACTTGCGCGATGCTTCGCCCGCCGTGCGAGAGCAGGCGGCCAAAACTCTCTACGCGTTGCTCAAGGCGGACTACTTAGACCAAACGAAGTTTCGTGAAGTCGCGGCGAACGCGCTGGCCGCATCGATTGCGAGGCCGGACCCAAGTTTCGCTCCTCGCGTGGCTGCGTTTGAAGCACTTGGCGCCGCAGGACTCCAGGCTTTGGAGAACACGACGGTGAACGCCCAGCTTGGACTTGGTCCGCTCGCCACTTTCGCGGAACAAGGCGCTCGGCTTCACGCCATTGGTGATCTCAAGGTGTCCGGCGAATCGCGCGCGGTGTTGACGCTGCTCACTCAGGTGCCGTTGGATGCCCCGGGCGAACTTCAGTATGGAGCGGAGTGGGCCGCGGCGAGATTGGATCGTTCAGCGGGCGTAAAGGAAGTGACGCTCAGACTCAAAAAAAAGCATGACGCAGGGCTCCCGGTCGTGACCGAGATAGATTTGCTTGGAAATCTGCCATCCGCCGAAATCACTCCCGCGTTGGTCGACGTTGCGAAACTTCCTTTGAACCACGACGAGCGCATGGCGTTCGTTTCAGCTTGCAAGAAGGTCGTGAGCGCTGCGCTCGTGCCCGCACTTGCGACCATGCTCGTTCCGGCTCAGCAGGACATCTGGTGGACTGCGGTAGACGCGCTCATAAAAATCGATACCGACGATGCTGCAAAAGCGCTCCGGCCGCATCTGCTGCAGGAAACGAACCTGCAGCGGAAAATTAAGATGGCGGAGTTTCTCGGCCGGCACGGAATTCGAGATGGTTATCCCTACGCCATCGAGCATATGTCCGAGCCGTATCTGCGCGAGGAGGCCATTGCGGCGTTGGCTGCGATTCGCGAACCTCGCGCCGTGGGCGAACTTCGCAAAATTCTTGAGACGAGCAACGATGTTGCCTGGAACAGCGCTGCAGTACGGGCTCTGGGCGCGCTGGGGGCTTCCGATCTTGCGCCCCAGTTTTTGGAAATGGCGCAAGACACGGCAAACCCGCTAGGTTCTTCTGCGCTCATCGCCCTTGGCGACCTGCGCGAGGCCAAGGCCATTGAGATTGTGCGCGCCGGCCTTGCTTCACGAGACCCACAGAGATTGGAGGCCAGTGCTCGCGCGGCAGGCAAGCTCGTCGCGTTGCCTGGCGTTAGCGCCGATGACGTGCGGGATCGTCTCGCGGTGCTGCTCGCGGATCGCGGCGCTTCGCAGCCGGCGCGTCTGGCGGCACTCAATTCGCTTGTGGAGTTAAATGATCGGAGACTCGACGGAGCGCTGGGGCTTGCGGTGCGCGACGCTGGGCTGGAGAACGGCGAACTCCTAAACAAGATTGAAGAACAGTTGTGCCAACGAAGCGTGAGGCTGACGTTGCCCTAGCGCTAAGTGCTTTGTTTGAGAATAAAAATGTCGGCGCTCCGACATTTAAAGTATTACTTTAAGTATTTACCAATAGATAAATGATTCGAACGATTAAGAATGCGATTCGAACGGAGCTATCTTTTGTTTAAGATTTTTTCAATTCGAACATGTGCGGTCACCGATTTAAACGTTGAAGTACGCGGTTTTTTGGGGTCATGCTCTTTATAGCAGGGGGAGCTATGACCATGCTCTGGTTGGTGACGCTGCTTTTAGGCTCGAGTTTGGCCGTTGCGAGCGGAGAGGGAGTGAAGTGGAGATTGTTCAACATGGTCATCATTTTGGGGTGCATGGGCTTGGGTTACGGTCTTGGTTATGCGCTGGGGTTAGGGAGCGGAAATTTTGGAAGGGTTCCCAACCAGGCTTTACCACTATCAATGATGTTCGGGATCGTGGGTGCGCTCGGATGCTTATGGCAGAATAATTCGCGGCCGAAGTGAAATGTCATAGGTTCGGCGAAGTGTGGCCGTGAAATCTTCTCAAAACCACTTGTCCGGTAACGCAACTACTCGTCCACACGAAGAATTTTCTCCTCCCTCGGGCTAAAGAGGGTGAGGTCGATGCACGAGTACCGAATGGACTCGCAAGAGCGTCCCAAGCCGACTTGAAGGAACACATCTAATGTGTGCGTATTTGCACAGACCGGGCGATTATGAACGTAGTAAAGCTATATCGTTAGTTAATCTAGTCTCCCTCATCCGCTCTCTCAGGCCACCTCGAACGGATCCCCGCGCAACTGGAGGCGGTGATGCACAAACGGTTCATTCTGCTGCTCGGCGTGTTTCTGGGTAGCCGTGTGCTGATGGCAGCACAAATGCCCGCTCCAGAGCTTGCCCCGCCGCAAGAACTTGTCGCATCGATTGTGACCGCAGCACCGGCTCCGTTGCTCGCCGTGTCCTTCCTGCTGCCCGAGAACCCCGGAAAACCCGCCGCCCATTTCAGTTACCTGTTCGCGGGTGCATATGAGCGTGACCAGGGCCTGGAGGGTTTCACGAGCCTGTCGCCGATGCGCGAGGTCAAGACATTGTTTCTCACGCAGTCGCTGCTGCCGCTCGTGCAAATTTGGGGCGGACGTTTTCGGCTTGATGGCTTTATTAGCACGCTTCACATGCAGAACGTGGAGCTTGGTCCCTCAGCTGCTGGCGGTCTGCAGGACTTTCGTCTCCTGCGACAAGGTTATCCCAGAGGGCCGCGTTCAGTCGATCTCTACGGCGTCAGCCTCAGCTTTCACTTTGGACGGGACGCGCAGATCGGACGCCCTGCCCAGATATGGCAGTGCCTCGCGCGGATCGTAGGTCGCCGGAAGGGATGCAGCGAATGATGACGGCGAAGGGCTACTAACCAAACGAGCGAATCGTGGCCCTAGCCTGAGCTCGGTTCCCCAAATTGAATAGGGGAAATGGAAACTAGCGGGTCAACGCCTGATAAACCGGCCAGGAAATTTGGCGGCGCGTTACGAAGGATACACCTTCATATTCCGGTTCGTAATTTCTCCCACCGAACAACGTATACTTGCGACAAACACTGACCTCGAACTGCGGAGGTGCCAGATGCCAGACGAAGAGTGGATCAAAACACTTGCAGACGGCAGAAAAGTGAAATTCATCTACCAGGAATTGCCGGTGGACGGAGCGTTTCTCACGGCGCAGCTTGCAGGTAATGAGGTCGTCTATTCGGTCGTATTGACCA
>JAUTXJ010000323.1 GCA_030838075.1 Acidobacteriaceae bacterium | reverse complement strand
CAACGTTGAAAGAAATATTGAAGCGCGCGGATTCGGAGCATGTGGCGTTGCTGTGGGATGCTCACCACACTTTTGCTAGTTCGCATGAAGAGCCGGAATTCACGGTGGCGCAATTGGGGAAGTGGATCCGCCACACGCACCTAAAAGATTCGGTGCCGGATGGGAAAGACCGACACTATGTGCTCACAGGAAAGGGTGACGTGCCAGTGAAACGGCAGGTTGAGGCGCTGGTCAAAATTAATTACAGCGGGTTTTATTGCTTCGAATGGGAGAAAAAGTGGCACCCAGATCTGCTCGAACCTGAAGTCGCCTTTCCTGACTACGTTAAAGTTGTCGGAGAATACCTGCGCCAGGCGCGAGCCAAGTCTTGAGCTGCTGACGGCCTACTTTTCCGAAACCAATACTGGTTGCTTCAGAGATTCCAGTTCGCTGTGCTCGTTGCTTCGATTCCAAGCGGCTGGCATAATTCTGCTCCCTTGGTGCTACATCGGTTGTGCATAGAGGCCATTCATGAAACGCGAGTATCACCGCTGGTATTCTTCACGGCTGGGAATTGAGCTGGGCGTGGTGGTGTATGGGCACTGGGGGCCGCCGTTGATGGGATTTCCCACCAGCGCGGGCGATGAGTGGGAACTGGAAAACCAGGGGATGATCGGCGCGCTGGGCGATTTCATTGATTCGGGGAGGATCAAGTTTTTTTCTGTAAATTCCGTCAACCATCAGGGGCTTTATAACCGGGGCGCGCACCCGTTTCATCGCAGCTACATGCAAGCGATGTTTGACGGGTATTTGCGTGAGGAAGTGGTTCCGTTCATTTGGGACAATTGCAAATCGTCGGTGGCGATTTCCACGATGGGGGCTTCTTTTGGGGCGTTTCACGCGGCCAATAGTTTGTTCAAGCATCCTGATGTGTTCAAACGGTGCTTCGCGATGTCGGGAGTTTATGACGTTCGCAATTTCATGGATGGGATGTACGACGATAATTTTTATTTCAATAATCCCATGGATTATCTGGCGAATTTAAGCGACCCGTGGCTGCTGGGCGAGCTGGCTTCCTGCGACATTCACATCATTACCGGCACGGGGCCGTGGGAAAAGAGCGGTGCAAGCTATCGCCTGTCGGAAATATTGTCCCGCAAGGGCATTCGCCACTCGCTGGACGATTGGGGGCCGCAGGGCGGCCACGACTGGCCGTACTGGAAGAACGAGATGCGCGAATATGTTTCGTGGCTGTTCTAAGGCGCTTCTAAATACCTGCTATAAACGGCCATTTCCGCTCGCTCTTTATTTAAAAAGCGAAGTGCCGGGGAATCTGGCGGTGCCGCCGAGTTCTTCTTCGATACGCAAAAGCTGATTGTATTTTGCGATGCGATCGGTGCGGCTGGCCGAGCCGGTTTTGATTTGTCCCGCGGCGGTGGCGACTGCCAAGTCGGCGATGAAGGTGTCTTCCGTTTCACCGGAGCGATGAGAAATGATGGAGTTGTAGCCGGCTTTGCGGGCGAGTTCGATGGCGTCGATGGTTTCCGTTACAGTTCCAATTTGATTCAGCTTGATGAGAATGGCGTTGGCTACGCCTTCGGTGATGCCGCGGCCGAGACGTTCGGTATTTGTGACAAAAAGGTCGTCGCCCACCAGTTGAATTGATTTTTTCCCGGCGCCCTTTCGGCAGACTTTTTCTGTGAGTTCTTTCCAACCGGCCCAATCGTCTTCGGCCATGCCGTCTTCGATGGAAACGATGGGATATTTTCCGACCCAGCCGGTCCAGTAGGCAGCCATCTCGCTGCTGGTGTGTGCCGATTTGTCGGACTTTTTGAAAATATATTTGCCGCTGGCTTTGTCGTAAAACTCGCTGGACGCGGGATCGAGGGCGATGCGAACTTGCTCTCCCGGTTTGTAGCCGGCGGCGGTGATGGCCTCCATCACGATCTGGATGGCTTCCTCGTTGGATTTGCAGCTCGGAGCGAAGCCGCCTTCATCGCCGACGGCGGTGGAGTAGCCGCGCTTTTTCAACGCGGCTTTCAGCGCGTGGAAAATTTCCACACCCCACCGCAGCGCTTCCGAGAAATTCGGCGCTCCCACGGGCATGACCATAAATTCCTGGAAGTCCACGGAGCTATCGGCGTGGGCCCCGCCGTTGAGAATATTCATCATGGGCACGGGCAAAAGATTCGCGGAAGAATCCGTGGAGTAGCGGGAAAGATATTTGTAGAGCGGCTGTTTCAGCGCGACGGAAGCCGCTCGTGCGGCTGCCATCGACACGGCGAGAATGGCGTTGGCGCCCAACCGCGATTTCGTCGGCGTGCCATCGAGGGAGATCATCTTATGGTCGAGAGCGCGCTGGTCGGCGGCATCCAGGCCGGTCACCGCTTTGCCAATTTCGCCGTTGGCATTCGCCACTGCTTTCAAAACTCCTTTGCCCAGGTAGCGCGACTTGTCTCCGTCACGCAATTCCAGCGCTTCGTGTTCGCCTGTCGAAGCGCCAGATGGAACCGCCGCGCGGCCTACTGCGCCTGACGTCAGGGTTACATCCGCTTCCACAGTAGGATTCCCGCGGGAATCGATAATCTGGCGCGCGTGTACTCGTGTAATTTTCGTGGACATTATCTGAATGCGTCTCCTTGAAGGTGAATGAAGATTTTACAGAAAAGTGGGGACAAGAGCACGTCTGGTGATTCAACGTCCGTCGGTCTCGCTCAGCAAGTTGTCTTCACACTGAAAATCACTTCTCCTTTGACGCGACTATCAAGCATCGTCGATAGTCCGATTCTCCTTGTATAATTCACTGGGTTGCGCTGATTCTGCAAAGCGTGGTGCCCAGTTACATGCCTTCAAATAAGAGAGCCTTTGAGACCGCACGAACGCGAAAGTTCAGGGAAAGCGAGTTGCTTCCAGAAGACGCGCGCACGATCGGTCACATCGAGGAATTTGGCTGTTCTATCGTGAACGCGGCGACGACGAACTACGGCCTTGGATGGTCATACACAATCGGCATTTTCGACACTTCTGGAAAACCTGAACTTATCACCGTCGGACTGCCGCCAGAGGTCGCACACATCGCGTTGAACGAAGCTGCGAAGCTGATGCGCTCCGGTGCTGATCTCACAAAAGGGCGACACCGCGAGCTTGTGGGGCGAGTCGACTGCGAGTTCCGCCCCGTTGACCAAAAGTGGATACGACAGCTGATGGGTTGGGCAATTTGGTACTACGACGGCACCGACTTCCCAGTGCTTCAAGCGGTGTATCCCGACCGTGAAAATCGGTTCCCGGAGGACAAAGAATTTGATAAAGCGTTTGAGCAGCCGTTGATGCAGCTCACCGCTCCTATGACGAAAGTCGAAAGTGATTTTTGGGCCTCGACTGATCCGAAAAGCAGTCTTTTCAATTGGAAATTCCCAGATCCTCCGCATACTGGAGTCTATCTCTCCCAGGCGGTTCACAACGGGATAGAGCCAGTCACGTACGTCTCACACGATGCTGACGACGGAGCGTGGCAGTTTCTCGGTGACAGCATGGCAGACGGAGGTAGCCCCTCACTATCCTGCTTTCACCATCCGATTGACCGCGACCCCAGCTTGGCTGAATTGGCCGATCTGCCGATAGGCTGGTATGCCGAACGCTCCAATGTTGGACAACCGTGGGTTCGAAGAAAGCACCCGCCATACCAAGGGACTGAATAGACGATCACCGCAACAGAAGTGGCTCATACCTAATAACCCATTCTTCGGACAAGTCCTTTTTCACGATATACCCTCGATTCTTGCCGGGCACTAGGAAACGTCAGAAGTTGACCTTCATTTCTTCGCAAAATATGTATATAAAAAAAACGCGTGCGTGACGCAGTGGTCCGTCACCGCGGTAGTGGGGATAGCCGCGATGATGGAGTAACGATCAGGCGGATTCGGGCTCTTCGATCAGGGATTCCTGGCGGACGACTACGACGATGCCGGAGTCGGTGACGTGGAAGCGGCGTTTGTCGGCTTCCATGTCGTAGCCGATTTCGGTGCGTTCGGGCAGGCTTACGTGGCGGTCGATGATGGCGCGGCGGATGCGGGAGTGGCGGCCGACGTTGACGTGATTGTAGATGATGGACTCCGCCACTTCGGAATAGCTGTTCACGCGGACGTCGGAGCCGAGCACGGATTTCATGACGCGGCCTCCAGAAATAATGGAGCCAC
>JAUTXJ010000225.1 GCA_030838075.1 Acidobacteriaceae bacterium | reverse complement strand
GCGAATTTTGCCCTTACTCTGGAGATATTGGTGACCAGTTTTCAGCTAATTTGGACAGCAGTGATATTGGAACTATCTCATTCTACGGTGCTACTTTATGTACGTCGAGATTGATCCGTGGATTTCAACGATCCAAATCTCTGAATCGAAGCACGTGAGGAGAGAACGCATGTCACCCGAAGCGAAGTGCCCATTCCATCACAGCAGCACCGCAAGCGTTGCCAACCGTGACTGGTGGCCGAACCAGTTAAATCTGAATCTCCTGCATCAGCACTCGTCCCTGTCTGATCCCATGGGGAAGGATTTTACCTACGCAGAGGAGTTCAACAGCCTCGACTATAAGGACCTGAAGAAGGATCTTGCGGCGTTGATGACAGACTCCCAGGACTGGTGGCCCCCCGACTTCGGACACTACGGTCCATTATTCATTCGCATGGCGTGGCACAGCGCGGGTACTTACCGCACAGGCGACGGACGTGGCGGCGGCGGCAGAGGCCAGCAACGTTTCGCTCCACTCAACAGCTGGCCTGACAACGTCAATCTTGATCGAGCACGACGTTTGCTATGGCCGATCAAGCAGAAATACGGCAAGAAGATCTCGTGGGCGGACTTGATGATCCTCGCGGGCAATGTCGCCTTGGAAACGATGGGCTTCAAGACGTTTGGCTTCGCCGGCGGACGTGCCGATGTTTGGGAGCCAGACCTCGACGTCAACTGGGGACTTGAAACAACCTGGATGGGAACCGACAAACGCTATTCGGGCGAGCGCGATCTGGCACATCCATTCGGCGCAACTACTATGGGTCTCATCTACGTGAATCCTGAAGGCCCGGAGGGTGTTCCCGATCCACTCAAGGCGGCGAAAGATATTCGTGAAACTTTTGGCCGCATGGCGATGAACGACGAAGAAACCGTTGCTTTGGTCGCGGGCGGTCATACCTTTGGCAAAACTCACGGCGCAGGTCCCGCAAAACAACACGTCGGAACCGAACCTGAAGGCTCGCCGATCGAAGAGCAGGGCCTCGGCTGGACAAATGCCTACGCATCTGGCATCGCAGGTGACGCAATCACCAGCGGACTCGAAGTTACATGGACCAGCACGCCGACAAAATGGAGTAACGACTTCTTCGATCACCTGTTCAAGTACGAGTGGGAGCTGACGAAGAGTCCAGGTGGCGCCCACCAGTGGAAACCGAAGGGAAACGCAGGGGCTGATACGGTACCGGATGCGCACAATTCCTCAAAGCGTCACGCACCGGCCATGCTCACGACCGATCTCTCTTTGAGATTCGATCCCGTCTACGAAAAGATCTCCAGACGATTCTACGAGAATCCGGCCGAGTTTGCCGATGCTTTCGCTCGTGCTTGGTTCAAGCTGACTCATCGCGACATGGGACCCCGCGCTCGCTACCTAGGTCCGGAGGTTCCAAAGGAAGAACTCCTCTGGCAGGACCCAATCCCTGCCGTGAATCATGTGTTGGTCGATGACAAGGACGTCGCCTCTCTCAAGGAGAAGATCCTTGCTACGGGGCTGACGGTCTCGCAACTCGTCGCTACCGCTTGGGCGTCCGCGTCCACCTACCGTGGATCCGACAAGCGTGGGGGCGCAAACGGCGCACGGATTCGCCTTACTCCACAGAAGGATTGGAAGGTCAATCAGCCAGAGCGGCTGCAAAAGGTGCTGAAGGCGCTCGAAAAGATTCAGAGTGAGTTCAACGGCGCGCAGTCTGGCGGTAAGAAGATCTCCCTGGCTGACTTGATCGTCCTGGCTGGTTGCGCTGGAGTCGAGCAGGCCGCGAGAAATTCCGGCATCTCCGTGACCGTTCCATTCAGGCCAGGGCGCATGGACGCTTCGCAGGAGCAGACCGACGTGCAATCTTTCGCGCCGCTCGAACCGGCCGCGGACGGCTTCCGCTCTTACACCAACGGAAGCGGCGGAGCAACGGCCGAGGTCGAACTGCTGGATAAGGCACAGCTTCTCACTCTGACGGCGCCGGAACTAACGGTGCTCATCGGCGGCTTGCGGGTGCTAAACACCAACTTTGGGCAGACCAAGTTCGGCGTCTTCACCAAGAAGCCGGAGGCGCTGACCAACGACTTCTTCATCAACCTGCTGGATATGCGAACGGTTTGGAAAGCGACCTCAGATGCGAACAATACGTTCGAAGGACGAGATCGCAAGACTGGCGAAGTCGGATGGACGGCCACGCGAGCTGATCTCATCTTCGGTTCGAACGCCCAACTTCGGGCGCTGTCGGAGGTCTACGGAAGCTCAGACGCGCACGGGAAGTTTGTTCAAGACTTCGTTGGGGCGTGGAACAAAGTGATGAACCTCGACCGTTTTGATCTCGTCGCGTCCCGTAAGTAAGACGCGAAACGTTTTCGCTGTTTGGTCATGGCTTAGCCTGAGAGGCTGGCTTACCTATTTCTCGATCGCGGGCCGGACTCTCCGTACGAGGGAGAGCCCAGCCCTTCTGGTTACACACACACGACGGCCGAAAAATATTGGCCGCCGCTGGTCTTTGCGATTACAGCCTTCGTTGTGCCTCATCCGCTTCTTCAGCCAACCGCATTAGTACGTTGACGATTCCAGTGTTTTTGCCGGTCGCTGGATCAAGGAACAAGCCATCGGCGGCAAAGCTCGCGACAGAAGCGACCGCTCCGCCTTGAGCTGTGGAAGTTGGACGGATGATCGATACCGGCCCCAGTTTAGAGTCCAGGAATACTGTGGGTTCGGGCATGATCAGATTGGTTTGAAAGGAATCTGCGACCGTGGCACCGGTTGCGCCGTTATTCGGATCGACGCCGATATTGAGGTTGGGGAAGGTCAGATTGCCATCGGTGATGTTGGTTGCGTTGCCGGCTTTATCGCTCCAGGTTTGGAAGTGCATGATTTCACTACCGCCGATGCTTAGCAGCACACGCAAGACCTCCAGATCCGTGACTTTCTGAGCTAGCGCCGGATACAAGCTGCTGCCGCCCTGCTCGATGAACGCAAAGTGGAAGCCCGCGGTGTTGGCAATGGCCTGAAGGTGGTTGGAAATGTTACCGCTGCCGTCCAAGACAAGATCGTTGTCGCTCAAAGGAATCGCCGGGTGCTGGCCTTTGGCGAGATCTGGAACCGCGTTCTCGAAAGTTCCACCAAGATCCGGGTTCTTATTAGCGCTGCGGTTACGGGTCCACCATGAGGTATCGATCGTTAATTGCTTCAAGTTGGTAAGGCGGCCGTTTTGCGGTACCCCGGACACTTCACTTGGGGGCAGGATGGCAAATCTGCTTAAGTCGATCGGTTTTGCGCCTTTGGACTGCAGATAGTTATTTAAAAATCTGTGGTGGCTAATTTCGTCGTCGGTGTTGTCTGAAATATATTGCGGCATATCCCCGTCTAACACTAGTAGGCCGGTGATGTAAGCGGGAGCGAGTCCGGACTTGAATGGCACATCAATGGGAGACAGCCCTTGGTTAGTGGCTCCGCCGAGTTCTGCGTATTGAATCCAGAGGTCGGCTTCAACCTGCTCGAGGGCGCTCAGAAACGTGATAATCGCGATATCGCCTTTCGTAATTTGGGTTTTACCGCCTACACTTTCATCTTCTGCGAGAGACGCAGGGGCGGCCGACAAGAACGCCGTTGCCATCGACGCACCCGCGGCGACCGCCACGCCATTCTTCAAAAAAGACCGACGATTCTTAGTTCCACCCAGAATACTTCGTTTTTCATTCATCCTTATTTCCTCCACGCCTTTCGGGATTCTGAGGCATCGTCACGATGCTCTGACGACATTGACTAGTGCTCCGATTGATTTATTCCATCCTTGGGCAAAAATTCCGCCAACGCGCTGAGGATCGATTTAGCGGAATGTCCTCTGTGTGAGAGGGAAAGTTTGAATAATTTTCTTGTTTCGCTACCTGCGTGCCGTTAAAAAAATCTTACACACTCGACTGCACACTTCCCAGAATTTCGCAAAGCATTGATTCTTAGGAAATTTATCGAACGATGGCGGTATTCCATGCCCGCCGCGCCGTGATGCGAGGGTCTGCCTCCATTGAGCTCTGATCAGTCTTATGGACATCGCACCGCCGCCAGTCACAGTTGAGTGAATCGTCCGGACGAAGCTGATAACGAACCTTTCGCGAATCCGAATGAGTCGTCAGCAATGGGCCGAAGCGCGGCGGAAACCGAAACAATGGTTACTAAGAAAAGTCTGATACGAACTGGATAGTATTTTCTTTAAGCTGACTTTTCCGCTCAGAAGGAAAGGGCGCAATTGTAAACCACGAGACCAACAATTTTATTCCCAGGGCAAACATTTCTGGAACGACGGAATTATTCCGTCGCGTAGCGGGTCTTTCACTTTGAAGGCACCAAAATATCTGAAATTTCAACTTTGAGTGCATAAGGAGATCAAAAACTATGTTTTCACGGTCACTCGGTAAAATATCAGGCGTTGTCTTGTTTTGTCTCGCAGTGGGGAGCACGGCGTCCGCTCAATATAACGGAGGAACAGCAGGGGCTCCTGGAGCAACCGGAACGGGAACGGGCAACATGACCGTCGGCGGCACTCCCAACTACAGCTACGGCAATGGTAAAGCGATCGGTGTCGGCGTAGGAGCCGCAGCGGGCGCCGCCGTCGGCATCGCTTTGTATGTCCATCATCGCCACGTTAAAGCCCGCGAAGAGGCGCAGGCTGTGCAAACGCCGAAGTCCGAAGCATCCATCATCGGCTGCACACAGTCCACGTTAACTGGAGTCTCCCTGAAGAATGAAAATGACAATATGACCTACACCATTCTTTCTAGTGGCAGCAAGAAACTCCAAACCGGGCAGCGCGTCGAGCTGCAGGGCGCGGTGCTAAACGAAAAGTCAGGCATTAACACCTTCAGCGTCCATCAGCTGGTGGATAGCTACGGGGCATGCGGATCGTCAGCGGTGGTTACTCAGAAAACCAACGACGACAGGGCCACCTTCACAGCAAAATTGAAGTAGCAGCTTCACCAATCAAGGCAGCATTGCAGGCGCCTGTGGAGCTCCATGACGTTTCTTCAGGGAAGGATGGACCGACAAGTAATAATAATAATCTTGGGTCTTGTTCTCCATCTTTCCTGAAGAACACTTATGTTTCGCCCGGTATGGATAAAGTAGTAGGGACGACTTTCTGAAGACCCGAACCGTACCCAGCGACAATCACGCCGGAAGTTCCTTCCGATTATTACGGTCAGCAGCTGTTATCAGCGTTGAACTTTGTAGCACACTTCCGTTCATAGCAGTTATTAAGGCCTGACGAAGGCGGTGCCGTGCGCGCGACAGGCAGGACATCACCGTCCCGACGGGCATGCCAGTGATGTATGCGATCTCCCGGTAAGACATCTCCTCGAATTCCCGAAAAATAAGTATTTCCCGAAAATTAACGGGCAGGTTTTGTAATGCTTTTCGCAGCAGATTGTCGCGGTCATTTTGGAGTACAGCTTGCTCTGGATTGGGTACGCAAGAGTCGACAGACAATAGATTCTCGTCAAACTCCGCGGCGTCGGAATGTTTTCGGCTGGAATACGACAAGGTATAGCAAGTGTTACGGACAATTTTCATAAACCAGGCACGCCCATCGTCACCACGGAAGCCTGGGAAAAATCGCAAGGCGCGCAAACAGGCTTCCTGGACCACATCCTCCGCCTCCTCCGACGTTCCCATTTGACTGAAAGCTATGTTCAGCAATTGTTCAGCACGTTCTAGGCTTTCGCTTCCCGAGTCCTTGAGAAAAGACCCTGGTTTCACCGTGCCGCCGCAGCTGCGCTATCCCCAAACAATTCAAGACGGCCACGCACTACCGTCTTCACATCCCTCACAACATCCGGCAACAGTTTGTACGGTGCCACAGCGTCGGAATTCCTCTTAAGGGCTTCAGCGAGTCCGGTACGCCATGCCACACGCAGTTCGGTGTTGATATGAATCATGGTGATTCCTGCCTTGATCGCTTTCCAAAAGTCTTCCGCATCGGTTCCAGATCCACCATGCAACGTCAGCGGGACTTGGACTGCATTTTTTATCGCCGCAATCCGCGGAATATCCAATCGCTTGTGCTCAGCGCCCCGGACCATGCTCGGAATCATCCCGTGCGTCGTACCCACAGACGGCGACAACAAGTCGACACGCGTCTCCACGACAAAACCTCGCGCATCTGCCGGCTCTGTCATATGGATGTTCTCCGGGCGCTTATCATGCAACTCTGAACCTGAACCGATGTAGCCAACTTCACCTTCAACGAGGATTGCGCTGTTGATGGACTTCATTGCTTCGACTGCGCGCTGAGTCAAGTTGATGTTTTCTTCGATCGGCTTCTCGGATGCGTCAAACACAACCATGTCAAACCCAGCCCGCGCGGCCTCCTCGGCCTTTTCTAGGGAATGGGTGTGATCCGCGTTGAGGAATATGCGCAAGCCTTCATCGCGCATCGCTTTAACCAAAGCGACCGCTTCCCGCACTCCCACAAACTCACGTTCGCTCTCCGACACGCCCACTACAACGGCCGTATCCAGCTCACGCGCGGCCTCGCCTACAGCCTTCAATACCGTTAGTTCAGAGAAATTAAAGTGCCCCACCGCTACTCGCCGATTCTCTGCATCTTGTAAAACTTCCAGTAGTGTCTTCATCGTTTGCCACCTGCGCAGGCATGTTATGCCGCTTAGTTCCGTTTGATGTTAAAAACTGTCTTGTCGTCGATGCGATCTTGTTCTCCAATTTGCACGAGTGTGAGTTTGCTTCTGAAAGTTACCTCGCTAACTATATATTTTACAAGTCAATCAGAAAGCCATTTCCTGTCGCCTTGAGTTTTCGTTCCAGTCGACGCCGGAGCCAGCGCCTTTGCATGAAAAACCCGGGCTTTGACAGCGGCCACGGTCAAACCGAGACGTTGAGCGGTCTCCTCGTTCGGGAAGGATCAGACCGTGCAAGAGCGAGTCGTGCGAAAATCGGTGATCATCCACTATGGATAATTGAACGGAGATTTCAATGTCGGATGAAATGGAACTTCTGAAGCGTGCTTACGATCGGTTCAACGCTCGCGACATCTAAGCTGGGCCTAACTAAGGTCGAAGGCCATAGCGAGCACCTGGAAGACGCGTGGCGCGCGACACCAACCCAAATGATTCCAAGCGCTTTACAAACCGCATGCGTATGCTGAGAAGAAAATACTCACGCAACAAGTTCGAGTCGGAATTCTAACGATGGACCTAGGGTGCTATTCCGGCCTCCGGCACCACCATAGTAGCCTCAGGTCCTGGTACTCCGAGCCAATTCCAAGTCCCCGTGGCAACGTATCGGCACATCGCCGCCAAATCTAATTACACGAGCCATTTCTGTGTCGTAAATACTTGAGGGAATCCGGGTTCGATTGGGCTTGCTCCATCGAGCAATTTAAACGGTTCGAGATCGAACCTCAGTGAACACGTACACCTCTTTCATTTCACGTCCGGCACTTGCTCCCGCGCCTCGTTGTATGTCCCGAACTTCTTCGCCACTAACTTCAGCGTGGGATAGAACTGCACAAACGTGTGCTCGACGGCGGCATGAGCGTCATGGCACGACCAGCAGATGTTGCCCTTGGGCATGGCCTCGGCGGTTTTGCCATCGGGGTTGAAGACATAGTACGCCCACTTATCCGGATTGCGCGCCGAATCTTTTACCTCGGCTACAAGCCCCGTCAGATCGGTCTGATAGTGGCCCTTCAGGTTGATGGAACTTCGGCTCGCTGCATCCCGTTCGTCAATCACGAACATGCTCTGCTCCGGCCACTTCCCAGACTTCGCAAATTCGTTGAAAGCCCAGCGCTGCACAAAAACATTGGTAAACATTTCGTGGCCGTCGGAGCCTGGGCTGTAGTTCATTCCATAGCCGGCGGAGAGGAACATCCATTCGCGGTAGTCGGCAGGCCGGATAAGCTGGCCCTTCTGGTCATATTGGGGCTTGGGCGCTTTTTCTTCAGGCGCGGCGACTAGCAGCGCAAGACAAGTAACCACAACAAGGATAGAACACAACACTCTTTTCATAGATCATATGACTCTTGAGAACACACCGCTCACATTGGTTCGCATTGCTAATTCGGTTTGACTGGGTCCGGCGTCCCATCCGACCACCAGCCCGCGGGAACCATGAATTCGTCGATCGGTTCAGGATTGCCCCTGAAGTGTGGATGCAGCATGACGGGAGAAAGGGGCATGTCTACACCCCAAACGGAACCGTCCATGACTGGAGTGTAAAACATCAGATGAGCCATCCAGTTGGGGTGGCTGCCATCGTTAAGGTGCTGTTCTTTCGACATCATGTAGGACATGGCTCCAGGCTCCAGGGGTGGCAGCCCTTGCTTTACGAATGCCTTCATGCCTTCGAAGATCTGAGCTTTGGATTGACCGGCCAA
>JAUTXJ010000181.1 GCA_030838075.1 Acidobacteriaceae bacterium | reverse complement strand
CTGGCTTTTGAAAGCCAATATCCTGGCCGAATTGTCTGGCGCAAGTATCCCCCCGGAGAAGGCCGTTCAAGTGACAGCGTTGCTCAATCTCTGGATGGGAAGAATATTTCCGATAGCTGTAATTTTGGGAGTAGTGGTTGCGGTTGTTAACATTGTCCGTATCGTGCGCGTCGCTGCGCCGCCGCCGCACATCCCCGGGGAAACCGCCGCGATGGCGTGAGTTCGCCGCGCTGATTAGTCGCACCGAGTCTAATTTTTATATTCAAAAATTTGCGTGCTGGGTTCGGTGTGGTTTGAAAGCGGAAAGCGGATAGAACGGTATCCACGATTAGGCTCAAATAGACGAGGACGAAATTTTACTGGTCCGCTCAAGATATCAAACGAGGAGCGATCGTGATGCCAAATAAAATTGTTGCCATTTCCACCGAAGTCGCCGACACAGTTCGCCGCACCATGCGCGCGCCGGTATATGGATTTCCGGCCCATAAGCACTTAGCAACCGACGCGGCGCCATGCCGTCATTGCTTGCGGCTGATTACGCCACAAGTCGACGAGGCCATCCTGTTCACATATGACCGGTTCACTGGCGTGGAAAAATTGCCGCAGCCCGGGCCGATTTACGTGCACGCGAAAGAATGTTCCCGATACGACGAGCAGGGCGGGTTTCCCGAAGAACTTCGTGGAAGCGCACGCACGCTTGAGGCTTATGCGCGGGGCCGACAGTTCATCGCGCAGGAATGTGTTGACGATGGAGCATTCGAGGCTGCTATCGAGCGGCTGTTTACAAATCGCGAAGTCAATTATTTGCAGGTGAACAGCACCACTGTCGGCTGCTTCACCTTTCGCATCGAACGAACAGGCGACAGATAAACCGGCCATCGCGAACTAATTAGCTGAGACAGACCGCCGATCGATTTGGACGAATAAATGGAAATGCGCCCGCCGTTTTGTGAGTTAACGTAGGGCGCATTCCCGAACAAAACTGCTGCTGTGTCTTTTCAAAACACGATTTAGTTAAGACTCAATTATGACCGCCGGCGGACTTGGCCATTTTTTCCTGCCATTCCTTGGCGCGGCGCTCCATCTCTGCTGGCGCAACATCTTCCACATGTTGGGCCATGCCCCAATGATGGCCGAAGGGGTCGGCTAGTCTGCCGTAGCGATCGCCCCAGAACTGATTCTGCAACGGCATGGTGACCTTGCAACCCGCTGAAACCGCTTTGTTGAAGTCATTGTCCACATCGCTGCTGTAGATGAATAGATAACTGGATGGCGCCGACTTTGAATTTGGATCAGGCGCGGACGCCATAGATGGATATTCATCGCTCAACATAAATTTTGAGTCGCCGATCTGCATTTCAGCGTGTCCAATCTTTCCGTCTGGTCCTTCCATGCGGTTAATTTCTTTTGCCCCCAACGCTTTCTTGTAAAAATCGATGGCCTTGGCGGCCTCTCTGCAAGTTAGCGCCGGCGTAATGGAATGGTAGCCTTCGGGAATCGCACGAACATTGCCTGCCATAAGTCCTCCTTAAACTTCTTCTAACGGCTGGCGCCCACTAGAAAAAGGCGCGTCTGCTGGTAATACCGAACTGCATCGTCGAAGTCAACCGTCAAAAATGGGAACCCCAGCAAGCCAAATCAGAAGGCGGCAACTGTTTTTGAAATGAGTGCTTTACACCAGTGAGCCGCGTACCGTTATTTGGATAGGGCCATTTTTAGCCGGGAGAGGAATGCAAATTCCGCCGGATGCATTTTTTCTCTCGCGGTCTCGACAGTGAAAAAATCTGCTCGATCTATTTCTGGAAATGTCGCGATTCTTCCGGATTTTGGCGGCCATTCCATCTCAAATTTATTGCTTTTCAAAGTATGCGGGTCGTAATTACCGGGAAATGCCCAGGCGTGCACAGTTTTGCCGCTTTTGTGCTTCACGCTGCCGAGAGATACAAAATCACCGCGCGGAACGAGCCCGGTCTCTTCTTGAAATTCACGCTTCGCCGCATCGAGCAAGTCTTCACCGGGATTAAATTCTCCCTTGGGAACAAACCAGGCTCCTCGATCTTTGTTTTTCCAGAATGGCCCGCCGAGATGTACCAATAGAACTTCAAGCTGGCTGTTGTGTTCCCGGTACATGAGCAATCCGGCGCTGGTTTTTGGCATCTGTTTTTCTCTGGAATATTAATAACAATTCTTGCCAAGAGCGGCACGGTATAATTAAGCATCGCGACGTTCAATTGGTGTTCGCGATTCCATCCTATTCAAATATGTCCGAGCCAGCCATGGTAGTTCGCAATATTTCAGACACCGCGCGATGGGCAGCGGTGTTTCGCGCCAACGAAACTCTGCGCCCTGACGCGCTTTTTCGTGACCCGTATGCGGCACGGCTTGCTGGAACGCTTGGCGTGGATATCGCTAACACATTGCCGGAGGGAAACAGTTACGCGTGGGCGTGGGTGGCCCGCACATATCTCTTCGATCAATTTATTTTGCGAGAAATTCAGCAGGGCGCGGATATGGTGATAAATCTGGCCGCCGGTCTGGATGCGCGGCCGTATCGCATGCAGTTGCCGCCAGCGCTGCAATGGGTGGAAATCGATTTACCGGAAATCCTGGCGTATAAAGAAGGAATTCTTGCCAGTGAAACACCAACTTGCCGGCTCGAACGTATTCGCCTGGACCTTTCCGATGCGGAGGCTCGCAAGCCGGTGTTTTTAGATCTTGCCGGGCGAGCCCGAAAAATTTTGGTGCTCACCGAGGGATTGCTTATCTATCTGGAGCCCAGTCAAGTAATCGCGCTCGCCAAGGACCTTGCCGGACATCCACAGTTTCAGCGCTGGATTCTCGACATGCATTCGCCGGGACTGCTGCGCATGATGCAGCGGAGCACCGGAAAACAACTTAGCCAGGTTGGCGCGCCATTTAAGTTCGGGCCCGCGGAAGGTCCACAATTGTTGGAGCTATATGGTTGGCGGCCGATTGAAGTGCAAGGCTTGCTGAAAACGGCCGCGCGTTTTAAACGTCCTCCATTTGCTTTGCGTTTAGTTTCTCTGCTTCCGGAAAAAAAAGGCCGGCAGGGGTCGCGCCCGTGGTCGGGAGTTTGTCTTTTTGAGACCATGGGCAACCAGCGACAATAAAATGCACGGGGATTTGATTACGCATTTCCGTGCAAGTGCATCGTCCACAAGGGAATCCGATATTTTCAACTCTTTGAGATTTCTCAGTACTTCCCGGTATGGCCGCCTCCCTGTTCGAATGGAAGAATCTTTCGTGAGTGAGCGGCCCTCCCAGCTGGCCTAGAAATGAATCAACAGGAGGCATTTGATGAAAGCAAAATTAGCACTGAGTTTTCTCGCGCTATCCAGCCTGGCGATGGTTCCAAGAGCGAGCTTTGCAGGTCAAGACGAGCAAAAAAAGAGCGATTCGACACGAACGTTGACCGGTTGTCTTTCAACGGGCGATAAATCAGGTGAATACAATTTGACGGCAGACGACGGCAGCACCTGGGTGTTGAACTCAAAGACCGCCAAATTGGGGGAGCATGTGGGCCATACCGTGACGGTGAACGGCAGAGTGTGGCATGCGGGCATGCACGGGGCGAAGGAAAAGACTAAGGATGAAACTAACCCCAATGCAACCGAGCACGGGCATTTGAACGTGACGGACGTAAGCATGGTCAGCGAAAGCTGCAAGCGCTAAGTTAGTTTCCAATTTGATTGAGATACGGGAGGGAGGGCATTTTGCTCTCCCTTTTTTTTGAATATGCCCGCCTGCGTTAGTAGCGATTGCCAGTGGGTGAACTCACTGTTAGAAATATTGTGAGGCACGGCGATGACCTACGACTTTTTGGTGGAAAGCTACGAAACAGAACGGGTCAAAATTGTTAGCATGTGGGGCGAATTCCGTGATGAAGATATGCATCGACGATCGCGCGACGGGGATCCCCGTGGGCGCAGCGTGCATGAACAGATGGTGCATCAGTGTGTGAGCGAAGACTTGTGGTTCCGCAATATGCTGGGCATAGATGTGAGCGCTCCGCCATTACCGGAAAAGGAGACGCGGCTGGAATTCATGAAACGCTACGCGGAAGATAGCGAAAAGCGGGTGGCGATTTTGCGGACGAAAGACGAGTCGTGGTGGTCCGGTGAGACCCAATTCTTCGACGTGCCGCGCTCGCGCGCGTGGGTGATGACGCGCAGGATTGCGCACAGCGCTCATCATCGCGGCCAGCAAATGGTCATGCTCAGGATGTTTGGCTACGCGCTTCACAGCAACTATGGGCCGACGGCGGATACCGGCGGGCTGATGCAAAATCATGCGCCGACGATTTACGCGTATCCGAATCTTACCTCGCTCTTCGCGGGAGAATCGGCCGGCGGCACAAAATCCGCCTTGCCGGTTCGCAGCGACAAACCTGTCACCGAGCGACCAGAGAAAGAGTAATTCTCTGGCGGTTTATTCCGACTTTGCGATTACGCCACAGGCGATGCGTGCAGGAGCGCTGGCTGAGGAAGTATCGGTGACGGCGTGAATCACGATGGCAGTCCCACCGTTGCTGAATACCGAATTATCATCACTCCCCAGGCTGACGTTGGGAGCCACGACGCTAACATGCGAAGTGTGATCTGCCGCGACGATCAACGAAAAATTCGGGATGTCGCCGGCGGGTACGGTGCCGTGTTGGTGATCGGCCTTCGCACCACCGAAGTGCGGACCCGCGGATTTGAAATCGGGTGGGTCGCATTTGCCTACTTGATGGATGTGAATGGAATGCTCGCCCGGGGGCAAATCCTTGATGTCGAGCTTGATTTTTACGCCGTGCTCGGCGGGGCTAAGCGTCGCGGTGCCGACGCTCTGGCCTTCCGCGTTATTTAAATTCACTAAAATTGGCTTCGATTGGCTGCGGGCTTGCGGTGTGATAAATGCGGCTGCGGCCAGAAAGAACGACCCTGTCAACGCAAAGATTTTCATTTAGTCTCCTCCAAATGTGGTGCCGCGAGGTTTCCTGGACAGATTTATTGATTGGAATTCTAACAGGATCTTTTGCTAGGCGGTAAAAATACGTGGTCTGGGCTGGAGGCTGGGCCGCACAAGGCTGGACGCAGCGAAACTAATCGGCGCGGTAGAGACTCGGGAATTCTCTCTGCAGCCGTTGCAGTTTAGGTAAATCGTTGAAGACGATGTACGGGTTGCCAGGATTTTTCTTCAAGTAATCCTGATGATAATCCTCTGCAGGGTAGAATGCTTCGAAGGGCACGACTTTCGTGACGATTGGGTGCGAATAGATCGCGGCGGAATTCAACTGGGCGATGTAATCCTCGGCGATTCGTTTCTGTTCGTCACTTGCGTAAAAAATTGCGGAGCGGTATTGCGAACCGGTGTCAGGTCCTTGGCGGTTCAACTGCGTGGGATCGTGCGCCACGGAAAAGTAAATCATTAAGAGCTGGCCGTAAGTGATTTGCGAAGGGTCGTAGGTGACTTGGACGGATTCGGCGTGTCCGGTCACGCCCATGCTGACAACTTCGTAGGAAGGGGATTTTACCCGGCCGCCAGAATAACCGGACGTCGCGGAGTTCACACCCTTGACGTGCTCAAAAATGGCTTGCACACCCCAAAAACAGCCGCCAGCGAACACAGCGGACTGCGATTTGGAGGAGTTTGCAAGCGGCGCGTCAATCGCCGGCTTGGGAAACGAGGAAGCGTTAGGCGTTTCGGCGGGACGAGCGCCCAGAGCGCGAATGGCGGTCCACCCGAAGAAAATTACGATTACTGCGATTGCCAGCAGCTTGCCAAGATAGGGTCTTTCCATGGTGGCGGGGCCTTTCTTCAGATACTACAATAATTCTTAATGATTGGATGCGCGAACGGGAATAAAGGGAAACTAATCGGTGAGCGATGCGCCTCCGCAACAGGACGTCGCTTGCATATGCTTCTGTGGCGGGATTTCTCCATCGCGGACGTCCAAACTGGATTAAATTGTGATTGGCGACGTACGCGGTGCTAGGATGCCGGTGGCCAATAGAACCCAGATACATGACATGACATCAAAAGAACGGCACCACCTCCAGGAGGAGAACATGATCAGCAAGGTCGAGGCGAGTTTCCGGAAAACTAAGTGCGTGGCTCGGTTTATCCTGTGGGTCGCGCCAGCCGCGGGCTTGCTGTTGGGGCTGATCGTGGCACCCGCGTTGCGCGCGCAGGTGACCAACGGCAAGAAGCCGGAGCTCCCACCACCGTTTGCGTCCAAGTCCGCGACGAATCCCGCACAGGAAGGGAAGCCGTCACAGGGCTTTCTGCCCACCGTGCCTGATGGATTTAAAATAAATGTTTTCGCGGCGGATTTTAAAGGGCCGCGATGGATGCTCATCGCGCCAAACGGCGATATTTTCCTGGCGGACACCGCGGCAGGCAAAGTTGTTGTGCTGCGCGACCCGCAACACAGCGGCAGCGCGCAGCAAAATGAAGTATTTGTCAGCGGGCTGAACGGACCATACGGCATCGTTTTTCACGATGATTATGTGTACGTGGGCGACACTGATGCGTTGCTGCGTTTCAAATACGATCCGAAGACTTCCAAGCGGCAGGGCGAAGCGGAGCATTTGATGGATTTGCCTACGGGCGGACATTCCACGCGCTCGCTGTCGCTGTCTCCTGATGGAAAACATCTCCTAATTGGGATTGGATCGAAATCAAACATTGATATCGAGAGTGACTCGCGACGCGGGGCGATCACCATTTGCGATTTCGATGGCAAAAATGCGCGGCTATACGCCACGGGAATCCGGAATGCGACCGGGATTGGGCTCGAGCCCACAACCAAAATCCTATGGATCAGCGTGAACGAGCGTGACGGGTTGGGAAACGATCTGCCGCCCGATTATTTCACTTCTGTGAAGGATGGAACATTTTTTGGGTGGCCGTATAGCTACATCGGGGACAACGTGGATCCGCGAGTGAAACCGCAAAAGCCGGAACTGGTGGCAAAAGCGATCGTGCCGGACGTATTGCTGGGAGCGCACCGCGCGCCGCTGCAATTTGCGTTTTATACCGGAAACCAATTTCCGGCTAGTTATCATGGCGGAGCATTCTTGGCGGAACATGGTTCGTGGAATCGCTCGCCGCGCGCGGGTTATCAAGTGGTGTTTGTGCCGTTCAAGGACGGAAAACCCAGCGGAGATCCCACACCATTTTTGACGGGGCTGGTGCCGGACCCCAACAAGAGCGAAGTGTATGGACGTCCGGTGGGAGTGGTGGAGACGACCGACGGATCATTGCTGGTGTCCGACGATATGGCGGGCACGGTTTACCGGATTTCGGTGGCGAAATAGGATTTTAGACCAAATATTCGCGGCGGCAGTTTTGTTCGTCTTGCGTTAGTTAACTACTGGCGTGAGCTGGATGAGCGGCATTTACAGGGCTTTGCCTGAGGCGTTGGTTGCCGTAGGGGTGATGACCAGAATGGAAGTGCCGCTCGGGGTCACTATCGAGCTTTTCTGAGCTGCAGGCGCGTTTGTCGCTGCGCCTCCGCAGCCATTCGCTGCAAATATAAGAGGAATGAATATCAGCAACGCTGCTACAGCGTAAGCGATTTTCCACCGCGATGCATTCGAACCATTGGCCCGAGGCAATCCTCCCCATTCGCGATAGAAACGTAAAACCAAAATAAAAAACAGCACGTTAAGTGCAGCGGCGAACGCACCTGGTAAGACGGGTGCGGGCGACGATCGGCGCGAAGTGATATTCGGAGCAGCCATCGCGTTGCCGCTGGTTAAGACCGCAACTGTAAAGGCCGCCGGGGCGCCAATGTTGAGAACCACGGAAGCCGGAACCTGGGAAAACCAAGCACAGCAAGCGGAGAAGCGGATGTCGGCGCAAGCGCACCTGTGGTGTCGTTGCGGATGGCGATGGCTCCGCCGGTGGTGTACACGAAGGGCTGCTGTAATTGGGCGTCGGCGGAACTCGCCAAGATAAACATTACAGTCAAGAAGAGACAGATCCGGCCGGCGGTCAAACCCAGGGAGACGCACGGAGACAGGCCACGAGCGGCATGCGAGCGGAAGGGCCGGGTAGACATTTGTGCTTTCTAGTCGCAAACCGGAGACGCGTGGAGGGACCACCATACGAGGTATTGTGTGTCACGTCAATGATATATTATCAATTAGTACAACTTAACGGTGAGACGTATGTCCTGAGCAGCCTTTGCAATTAGTGGAAGCGGCCGTCAACGCGGGCGAGTAAGTCTAGCTGGGCGTCCAAGTAGGATGGCTTGTGAATAGCCCATCGACCAAGCCGATGCGGTAACAGATAAATAGGCCGAAGGCCAGACTGACCAGGCCGGAAACAGTGATTAGTCCTCGATTGAGCCACGCGAATTTGTATCCCGCGAAGGAAAAAGGCAGCGCGATGGCGGCGGTGATGAACATCATGCCGGCTATTGTGCCTACACCAAAAACCAACAAATAGAGGACCGCCCATCGCGGGTCGCGAATCGTGCTCAACACCAGTAGCGCCACGGCGGCGGAGCCTGCAAGTCCGTGAACGATGCCGACAAACAATGGACGCAGCGTGTGAAAGACGCCCAGCTTCGCGAACGGGGCGCGAAGGCGCGCCGGCGGAGCCACGCTTTCCCCGTGATGCTCACCGGTAGGGCCATGGGAATGCCAATGCAGATGAAGATGTGAATTGTGTTCGTGAACATGCGCGTGATCACCGGTCACTTTGGGGTGCGACGGTGAAAATTTTTGTGTCAGCCAGCGCATCGCGCCGGTCAGGTTCAATACACCCAGCAGGATCAGCATCAAGCCGACGGAAAATTCCATGGTCAGGCCTACGCGAGCCGGAATCGCCATTCCGAATAGAATTATGGCTGCGCCTACGGCAACGATGGTGATGGTGTGGCCGCAGCCCCAGAGAATGCCGATGAGCGCAGCCTTCAAGATGGAGCGCTCACGGCTGACGATGGTGGACACCGCGATCACATGATCGGGATCGGTTGCGTGGCGCATGCCAAGCAGGAAACCAATAGTCAAAATGGCGAGACCGCTGGTCATGATTTGCTTCGTCGGGCTCTTTATTTTGCGGACGCCGCCGCTCGTGCCTGTGGGCGCGCCCCGTATTCAAGCATAGCTTAGATGCACAACTGCTGGAACATAGTGCTTTGCCGGCTGATGATGATCAGGATTTCCGCTGATAGAATGCCACCATGAGGAATGTATTCAGACTCATAGGTGGTTTTCTGGTTATGCTGATCGGCGCTGTTACCTCCTTAGCACAGCAACGTCATGTGGCGTTCACGTTTGACGATCTGCCAGTGGCAGGCATCACTGACTCGGCCGAAGCCAGAGCCATAAATATCTCTATTTTAAGTTCGCTCGATCGACACCGCGCCCCCGCTATCGGGTTCGTTATCGAGCGGAGCGTGCAGGAGTTAGCAAACGGTCAGGAACTTCTAAGCCTATGGGTTAAACATGGCCAAGATCTGGGTAACCACATCTTTTCTCACACGATTTCTGACAATTTGACGGCCAAGGAATTCGAGAGTGGAATAGTTGCTGGCTAAGCCTCGTTTGCGCCAGCGCTCGCCCCAGTCGGTAAGTCGCCACGCTATTTTCGTTTTCCGCAAGGTCACACCGGAGACAACAAAGAAAAGCACGACGCCATCGCCGAGTTCCTAATACACCGCGGGTATCGGGTTGCGCCCTGCACGATCGACAATGAGGATGTTGTTTATAACAACGCCTATTTAAGGGCGTTATTGAGCAAAGACAACGAATCGGCGACAAGAGTCCGAGCTGAATATTTGGTCTATACCTCGACAGAAATCGACTATTACACTGGGCTGCATAAGCAGATCTTTGGCAGGGAAATACCCCATATCATGGTGCTTCATGTGAATCGGTTGAATGCCGACGTGATCGACCAATTACTTGAGCTGTTTGAACAAAAACACTATCTCTTCAAGACTCTTGATTCGGTGCTATCCGATCCCGCTTACGACACGCCGGACAGATTCCTGCCGCGATATTCAAAGAGCGGACCGATGTGGGGTTATAGATGGGCTGAAGTTTTGGATGTGCCGGTAAATGGAAATCTGGAAACAGAGCCTTCGCCGTGGGTAATTCAATACGGCAAACAACCCAAGTGACGCGATAGCGGATTGGCCCTAGTCTGTCGAGGTGTGGCCGTCGCGGAGGATGCGCATAAGTTCGGCGGCGGCATGGGGGAGGCGCGCGCCACGGCGGCCCACCAGGTAGACGTGGCGTGGAATGTTGAGCTGCTTCACTTTTACTTCTTTCATCCAGCCGTGTTCGATTTCCCATTGCACGCACATGCGCGGCACGATCGCCACGCCCATGCCCATTTGCACAAAGCGTTTGATGCTTTCGATAGTGGGCATCTCGATAGGCATGTTGAGCTCGGTGTGATTGCGGGCGAAAAGTTCAATAACACGCCGGCGGAATGGCGATTCGACGATGTGGGCGATGAACACTTCGCGGCCCAGGTCGGCGATGTCGACTTCGCGCTTGCGGGCCAGCGGATGCTTGGGCGGAACGACCAGGCTCAGCTCGTCTTTCAAAATTTCGGTGGCTTGCAATTGCGGATCGCGTGGGATGTAGGAGACGGCGCCAAGGTCCAGGCGATAGTTCAGCACTTCATGCGGGATGTCGCGCGAAAACATACGATGCACCCGGACTTGAACACCGGGATGCTTTTCGCGAAAGATGGCCAGGGCCGGCAGCAAGGCGTGGATAGAGCTTTCGTTGACGCCCAAGGAGAGTTCGCCGCGCTCCAGGCCTTCGAGTTCGGTGAGACCTTTTTTGACTTCATCGCGCAAGTTGATGAGCCGCTCGGCGTAGTCCTTTAATAAGGTACCCGCGTCGGTCATGCGTACCGGGCGGGAACCGCGCACGAACAAAGGTTGGCCGAGGCCGTCTTCGAGTTTGCGAATGGCCAGGCTGACGGCAGGTTGCGTGCGATAGAGTCTTTCGGCGGCGCGCGAGAAGCTGCCCTCTTTCGCGACGGTAAGAAAGACCTGCAGTTCGCCCAGATCCACGTGAAACCCCGGAAAGCAGTATAAGCCCTGATTATCAAAAGCAGAATAAAGATAAATTTGACTAGCGGCTGGTCCAGGTGCGTTACTTATGCATGGGAGTGTCTATGGATGTAGTGCGCATATTCGACACCACGCTGCGCGATGGTGAGCAGTCGCCGGGCTTCTCCATGAATACCGCGGAGAAAATCCGCATGGCGCACCAACTGGCGACGTTGGGCGTGGATGTAATTGAGGCCGGATTTCCCATTTCCTCGCGCGGTGATCTGGAAGCAGTGCGCAAAGTGGCGCAGGAAGTTCGTACCGTGCCGATTGCCGCGCTGGCTCGCGCGCGTAAAGATGATGTGAACGCCGCGATTGAGGCGCTGGAACCCGCGGCCGCTCCCCGGCTGCATATTTTTCTGGCTACTTCGGATTTGCATCTGCGCGTGAAGCTGCACATGACGCGCGAACAGGCCCTTGAGGCCATTGGCGCGATGATCAGGCTGGGGCGCAATAGCGTTGCGGAGGTGGAATTTTCCGCGGAAGACGCGGGGCGCACGGACATCGATTTCTTGTGCCAGGTTTGCCGCCTGGCGGTGGAGGCCGGCGCGACCGTTTTGAACTTGCCGGACACCGTGGGGTACGCGGTGCCGGAAGAATATGGCGAGATGTTTCGCAAGGTGCGTGCATCCCTTGGCGACGTTGAAGGCATTACGCTGAGCGCGCATTGCCACGACGATTTGGGCATGGCGGTGGCGAATTCGCTGGCCGCGGTGCGGGCAGGAGTGCGGCAAATCGAGTGCACCATCAATGGCATTGGCGAGCGCGCGGGGAATGCCGCGCTGGAAGAAATCGCGGTGGCGCTGGCGGTGCGCAAAGAAAGTTTTGGCGTGACCACCAACATTCGCCTGGAACATTTATTTCCATCGAGCCGCATGCTCACGGAAATTACCGGCGCGCTGGTGGCGCCCAACAAAGCCGTGGTGGGCGCGAATGCTTTCGCACATGAAGCGGGCATTCATCAGGATGGCATCATTAAAAATCCGCTGACCTACGAAATCATTTCGCCGGAAACGGTCGGCGTGCCTTCCCGGCTGATGGTGCTTGGGAAGCATTCCGGACGAAATGCTTTGCGCATGAGCTTGCGCGACTTAGGATATGAGCCAAGCGACGCGGAGCTCGGGGAAGTTTATCAGCGCGTGAATGCGCTGGCGGACAAATCGAAGAACGTGCGGCCGCGCGACCTGGTAGCCATCGCGCATGAAGTTTTGCGGCGACGCCCCGCTGTGGTGGCCGCGGAAGCGTCCAGCACGGCCTGAGGATATAGACTTGGCACTACGTCTGGCACCACATGAGAAAGCAGCTGGACCGGAATTTTCGATGAAGAAGAGCATCGTACTTTTACCGGGTGACGGCATCGGTCCGGAAGTAACCAGGGCCGCGGCTGCCGTTTTGCGCGAATGCGCGCACGAATTCTCGCATCAATTCGAGATGCACGAATTTCCGATTGGTGGCGCGGCGATTGACGCTACCGGCACGCCGCTGCCGGCTGAAACGCTGGATGCTTGCCGCAAAGCGGACGCAGTTTTTCTGGGCGCGGTGGGCGGAGCGAAATGGGATTCGCTTCCGGTTGGCAAGAGGCCGGAGAGCGGGCTCCTGGAATTACGCAAAGGGTTGGGCCTGTACGTCAACGTGCGGCCCGTCAAAGTGCTGGAACCGCTACGCGGAATTTCGCCGTTGAAACCGGAGCGCCTCGGCGATCTGGATATTGAAATTGTGCGTGAGTTGGCCGGAGGGATGTACTTCGGCGAACGCGGCAGCGTTACAGAAAAAGGCGAGGAGCGCGCGTGGGATACGGAGTCGTATTCAACGCGGGAAATCGAGCGCATTGCCACTTTCGCGTTTTCGCGCGCCGAGGCTCGCTCGCGGCGATTGTGCTCGGTGGACAAAGCGAATGTGCTGAGCAGTTCGCAGTTGTGGCGCCGCACGGTTACGGCCATGAGCACGGTGTATCGGTACGTAAAGCTCGAACACATGTACGTCGACAACGCCGCGATGCAGCTGACGCTGAAGCCCACGCAATTCGATGTCATCCTCAGCTCCAACATGTTTGGCGACATTTTGAGTGACGCCGCAGCGGCACTGGTGGGCTCGATTGGGCTGGTGCCCTCAGCCAGCTTTGGATCCGGCGCGCCATTGTTTGAGCCTATCCACGGCTCGGCGCCGCAGTTGGTTGGTAAAGACGCCGCGAATCCTATTGGCTCGATTCTGAGCGCCACCATGATGCTGCGCGACGCCTTCGGCCTCTCGCTGGAAGCCGAGTGGGTGGAGCAATCGCTACTGCGGGTACTGGGCGGTGGCTACCGCACGCCAGACATTGCCGAGGCCGGGCAACGCGCCGTCGGCGGCTCCGTCTTCACGGAATTGCTGCGTGAAGAAATGCTGCGCTCGCTGGAACACGCCGAACGCTACGGCTGGGGCGTGTAGCTAGAATTCCAGTATTCTTTCTTCTCATATTTGCGTTAGGTTGGTCTCCTGCAGGTCTTTGCGTTTGTTCGGACATAACTTTCTCACCGCTCTTGGTCCTCGCTGCGTCGCCGCGTATGATGCGCTTGTATGGCGCTAATCGACCACCAAAAAGAACAACGACGGTTGGCTGCTCTCTACGCTTCCAAGAGCGACACAGAGCTTGCGGAATTGGTTCTAGATCAAAAAAATCTTACTGAAGACGCGCTGAGTGTATTGGAATCGGAGTTCTTGCGGCGAGGCTTGGAATTCGAAAGGCAAAATTTAATCCCGGTCGCCGACGCGGAAGATGTGAAGCTCGTAGCTCTGCGTCGCTTTAGAGATTTGCCGGGAGCATTGGTCGCGAAAGGGCTGCTCGATTCCGCGGGCATCAAATGCTTTTTGTCTGACGAAAACACCGTGCGAATGGATTGGTTGTGGTCCAACGCGCTTGGTGGAGTTCGCCTGTGGGTCAGAGAAGACGATCTCCCCGAATCCGCCGCTTTGCTCGGTCACGACTTTTCAAGCGAATCGGAAATTACGGATTCTGCCGATAACCAATAGTCAGCTTCAGTCTAGCTGTTCGCTTCCTGTGTACTTGAGGATGTATAGGCCGCCGGTTTCGCGGTCAACGGCGTAAATCAGGCCGTGCTCATCCACGATGGCGTGATTGATGGCGATGGCGTGGGTGGGGTTGTTGGGTGGTGCTGGTGGAACGAAGTAGCCGACTTCTTCGATGCCTGAAGGGGCGTTGGCTACTCTTGGGGTGTCCACCAGGCGAAAGATAACGCACTCCGCCGTTGAAGAAAGTTGCCACCGTGGTGTTTTTCAATTTCGCAGAGGTGGGACTGGGGAAGTTGGGGCTTAGGTTATGCGAGCCGTAACGGCCGCCGCGCTTACACAACTCGCTGGCGTTCGCGGCGAGTGGGGCGGTGCCGATAATTACGGGATTAGTTTCGGCGCGAATGTCCACCAGCCACACGAGTTTGGGCGCATCGGCGCAAGCATCCTGAACCGATTCATCAGAGACGAACGCCAGGCCGCGCTCGAATATTGGCTGAACGGTGTGAGTCCAAGCGGTGTACGGCGGTGAAAACTTGAGTCGGCTTATCAGCTTCGGCGTGAAGTTTGTCGCGCGTCCAGCCCGCACATCATCCAAGCCCGAAATATCCAGAATCAGCTGGCCGCCATCGATGTAGCCAATGTAGGCGCGGTCGGGATGCTCCGGAAGCACTTCTATAGTGTGGCTGCGGTAGCCGTCAACGATTTTGTGGCGTTCGGGCAAACAGTTAGGCAGGCACACGTCTCCTTGCTGCGTACCGGGGAGCCACCACCGTGCAACCTCGCGAGGCTTTCGCGGGTCGCGTACATCTACAATGATGTAGAACTGGTTGTCTTTCGGATTCGTAGGACGCGAATCTTTTGTACCAGTAGTGACATGCGCGAACTGGCCGTCCACAAACCACACGTAGTGAACGCCCGGAGAAGCTGGCCCTGAAGTATCGAAGAAGGAAAACGTAATATCCTGCAACTTCCGCGCTGACTGAAGTCGGGCAAAATCCGAAACATCCAGAACCCACAAGCCCGCTGAAGTCTGGCCTACTTTTTTCGCTTGATTCGCCACCACCAGCACATTTCCGGAGAGTCCTAGAGAATTGCAGCGCGTCACGCCCGGCTGTGGCGAGAGGCAGTTGGTTGATCATCACCGGCTTTGACGTCGACGATGCTGAGGCAGGTCTTTTCGCCTTCATGCGCTATATAAAGGATGCGGCGGCCGTCCGGCCATTGCTGGATGGCCATGCCTTCGCCGCCGTCGCCATTGCCATTCAGATCGCTGCGGCCCACCACCTCCATGTTTTTTTGTTCAGGCGAGTCAGCAGCCCTGCTCACGATGGGCGTTAGCACCACGAAACCGGCTAACAGTTGCACAAAAGGAAGCGATTTAGGCGAATGCATATTTTCCTTCTGAGGCGTCAGGGCATCAAGAAATGCTTCCGCGCAGGGACTTCGATTGTTTTACCAGGTTCGGGGTCAGTGCCCGAGAGGAAATTTAGCACCGTCGGCACGATTTGATTGATGCAGGTCACCACTGCAATGTGCCCACAGCCGTCATAAATCGTCAGCGTCGATTGCGGCGCGGCGCGGTGCATGGACTCGCCAAGCGAAAGCGGTGTCATCGCGTCCTGTTTGCCCCACACAAGCAACAGCGGCATTTTCAGCGCGGAAAATTTCTCGTCCAGATCATCGGCACTGGAGCTCATGGAGGCCAAGGCGCGCTGCGTCACCCAGCCGTAGCGCTTGGTTTTCCGAATATAGTCGGCCTTCACGAATTGCGGCAAGCGCGGAAGATTGGGTGACACCTCAGCCATCAATTGATCGACTTGCTGCTCGGTCTGCGGCGTGAAAATGGCCTGATCGAAACTCAACTGGAACTTCATCCCGGCACTATCAAACAGCATGAGTCGTTTGACCAAGTCGGACCTGTCGAGCGCCACGGTGGCCGCGATCCATCCGCCCATTGATTCCCCGCCTAATGCAACCGAAGTTAAATGGTTCTCGTCGAGAAATGATTCAACAAATTTCGCCTCTTCGCGAATCGAATAGGTGAGCTCCGGGGGCTTGGCCGACCGTCCGTAACCGAGCAGGTCCATGGCATACACGTGATATCCAGCGCGCACCAGGTATGGTGCCAGCACAACCCAATCCTGTTGCGCTTTGGAGTTTAAACCGTGGATAAGCACAACCGGAGAGCCGTTCTCAGGGCCGCCCTCAAGATAAAAAACGTGATAGCCATTGATGACCATCGAGCGCTCGTGAAATCCGTCGGCAAGCAGTCGCAATAGGGTGATTTCTGCCGCGACCCATAACGGCGCACGCCAGACTATTACGCAAAGAGCCAATGCAAAAAGTACAAGGATGAATACGAACCGGACCGCGATGACGCGTGCGGCGGTAAACCTACCGAGGCTATTCGCATCCATGAGTTTTCATCCGTCACAGGGATTCAAAACTTGGGAAAGAGGCGTCGTCGCCGTAATTTATTCAAGGTGCTCAGGTTTGCCGAATCACTCTTGGGCCTCGACTTCCTGCGGTTCTTCGCAATTGCTGACGACCCAAAATACGATTCCGAGCGCCAAGGATGCGCCAGCCAAGGCTGCAATTAAGCTCGCGGTAGTCTGGTAGAGATCAAGAATGATGAATCTGCGAACCAGTGATAACAGTGCCACCAACACCACGGACCTCACCTGGACGATAGCGCGGCGATGATGTCTGACTACTAGCAGTGTGTGTTTAAATTCCAGCGCGATTAGAACGGTGAGCACCATTCCAAACAGACCTTGGAAGATCTGGGAATCGGCAGGATTGACTAGATGGCTCTCGACAAGGTTGAGAGTGTGAAAGAGCAACTGCCAAGTTGCGAAGGCAATAATAATAGCAATCACCGTTGTGAGTACTCCGACGACTAATTGCTCGAATTTTTCATAGATCGATAGTGTTTGCCATTTGGAACCCAACTCTTTGAGCTCAGATGCCAGCGTCAATATCTTGCTCGTCATCGATCCTCCCAGCCAGTCGCATCCACGCGCTGAACGTACAAAGCCAGATACATATTGCCCCCGATGGTGCCCGCTTCCAATGGGAATCGACGCTTACCCCGAGTGTCGCGCTGAATGGAATCCAGTCCACCCCAGGGTTTCGCGTCTTGCGGGAAGCGGGCAGGGAGTGCTACTTTTAGGCGGTATTTTTGGGGCGCTGGCAGTTGCCAGCGGGTCTGGGCGTGGCTGACGACCAGTCCGGGCCATTTCATCTGTGGGCGCAACAATTGGCGCAATAACACGAGGTTGCGGCCGTGAATTTCAAGGGCGACGCAATGGTAGCTTTAGATGCGCACCGCCTCGTGTTGATCTGATTAAATGTAACTGCTGATTGCAACTGTTGGCGGCGTTTGACAAGCTGATTACGCACCTGCATGTCGACTTCACATCACAATCCGAATGGGGCTCCGTATATTCCAGACGGTACCAGGACCGGTCTGCCCGCGGACAAGACCCGGGGCGTGACGTACTGGCGCGTAGAGGGTTCTTTGCTGGAGCTTGGCGCGCTGCGTCCGGTGCTGTTCTTTACCTGGAATTCGCGGAGCTATGCGGAGCGCTGGGCGCGGCGAGCGGGTATGGCTGGCATGGCGCTGCTGCGTCCCTTTATGTATGCGGCTAGCCGCACGTTCGCGACGCGATTTTTGCATATGCTGCTGCGCGGGGTGAGCCGCGACCGCCTGGATTTGTTGGGCGAGGAATATTTTCAGTACATTTTGAAGCCGCAGATGCGGCGCGATGCGGTGGATAAGCTGGTGGAGGCCATTCGTTCCGGCGAGCGAGTGGTGCTGGTCAGCCAGTTGTTGGACCATATATTGAAGCCGCTGGCGAAACATTTTGGCGTCGAGTCCATCATCGCGAATCGACTGGATTTTCGAGACGGCATCGCTACCGGGCGGTTGTTGGACCCGGTCGTTCGTCCGCGCGGGCCGTTGGCCTGGGTGGCCAGTGGATCCACCGATGGGCGCATCACGCGCGAGAAATTGTTGCGGCAACTTGGCTGGGCTCGAAAGGCCGGTCTGCCGGAGGCTGCGGTGCAAAGCAGCGAGCGTCCGCGAATCCTTACGGACACATCGGTGGCGCAGTTCGGGGAAAGCCCACGCGTCGAAAAGCTTTCGGTGCGCCGCACACTCGCAAACCGCCACATCATGCTGATCGGCGTGACCGGCTTCATCGGCAAAGTGTGGCTGGTGAACTTGCTCGAGAATATTCCAGAGATTGGCAAGATCACGCTGCTCATCCGGCGAAACCGCACGACCTCCTCGCAGCGGCGCTTCGAAAAAATTGTCGAGGAGTCGCCCACATTCGACACGCTGCAAGAGCGCTACGGACGGAGTCTCGGCGCGTTTCTAAAAGAAAAAGTTGAAGTGGTGGAAGGCGATGTAAGCGAACCGGGACTTGGCATGGACCCGGCTACGCAGGCGCGGCTGTCAAGATCGCTGGATCTGATCGTGAACAGCGCCGGGTTGACGGATTTTAATCCTGACCTGCGTGAAGCGTTGTCATCCAATGTGGACTCCGCGGTGCACCTGCTTGAATTTATTCGCAGGTGCGATCACGCAGGATTGATGCACCTTTCCACGTGTTACGTGGTAGGCATGCGCGACGGGCGTGTGACCGAGGAATTGAAACCGAACTATAACCCCGCGGGCGATCCGGAATTTGACGTTGACCGTGAGATTGCTTCGCTGCGCGAAACGATTCGCAGCGTTGAAGAGCGCGCGGAAGGCGTGGAACTCATCAAGGCGTTAAAGCGCCAGGCGCTGGGACGCGGCGTGGATGATTCTGTGGTGCCGGCGAAAGAATTGGATGGCGTGTTGCGACGCAACCGGATCCGCTGGGGGCGCAATCGCCTGGTGCGCATCGGAATGCGTCGCGCGCAGCATTTAGGCTGGCCGAACACCTATACGTTTACGAAAAGTTTGGGCGAGTCGGTGCTAGCCACACGCGGCAGCGATTTGCCGATTGCCATCGTGCGGCCGTCGATTGTGGAAAGCTCGGAGCGTTCGCCGTTTTCGGGATGGAATGAAGGAATCAACACCTCGGGGCCGCTTTCGTATTTGCTGGGGACAAATTTCCGGCAACTGCCCACCAACGCGCGCAAATGTCTGGACGTAATTCCCGTGGACATGGCGTGTCGCGGTATGAGCCTGATCGCGGCGGCAGTAATCGCGCGTTGCAATGCGCGGATGTACCAACTGGCAACTTCGGCAGTGAACCCCGTGAATATGGGCCGCAGCATTGAGTTGACGGGGCTGGCGCACCGCAAGCATTACCGCATGGAACAAAGCGTGGACAACTGGCTGAAAGTGAAGTTCGAGACCATTCCAGTGTCGAAGCAGAGATATGAGCGCATGTCGATTCCAATGCAGAAGGCCGTGGTGTCGCGCATCAATCGCGTGGCTGTGGCGTTAAATGTTAAAAAGCCACCGCTGGCCAAGGCAGAACGCGATTTGAATCGCGCTGAAAAATTGATTGAGCTGTACGAACCATTTATTTTGCACAACGATCACGTTTTCGAATGCGAGAATACGCGTATGTTGTCGGCCGCGCTTCCGCCAGAGGAAAGCGCCGCGTTTGATTTCGCGCCGGAAGCGATCGACTGGTGGGATTACTGGATCAATGTGCATATTCCGGCATTGCGCCGCTGGTGCTATCCGCTGATGGAGGGCCGCCCGCTGGAATCGCGGGCTCCCCGCGAATTGGATTGGACTGCAGCGCCAGCGCGGGCTGCGCTTTCGAATACCGCTGCTGCGCCTTCTGATCCGCTATGGCGATCGTCCTGAGATGGTAGTGACATGGTTCTTTTTCTGACATGGCTATCTTTGTAACTGGCTCGACGGGCTACCTGGGAGGTTATTTGGTGGCCGGATTTTTGCGCGAGCACCGCGACATGCTGAATCTCTTAGTGCGCGCAAAATCGGAACAGGAAGCGCGCGAAAGATTATGGAAGTCGCTGCAACTCCATTTTGAATTTCCGGAATTTTCCGAATACCTCGATACGCGTGTGCGAATTTTCCTGGGCGACCTGACCAATGAGCGTTTCGGACTGCCGGATGACGCTTACCATGACCTCGTGGATTCGACCGAATCGATTGTTCATTGCGCTGCTTCGCTGAACCGCAAATCAGAACGGCAATGCCTGAACGTAAACTTGCGGGGCGCTTTAGAAGTAATACAACTGGCGCGACGCGCGCAAAATCGCAATGGATTGCGGCGCTACTCGCATGTGTCGACGGTGGCGGTTGCGGGGCGCCGGCAGGACGAGATAGTCACTGAAGCTGCGTCGATCGATTGGGCGCGCTCCGACTACGATCCGTACGCGCGCACTAAAAAATTCGGCGAGCACATGGTCCACCAGTTGTTGCCAGATGTGCCGGTAACAATTTTTCGCCCGGCAATTGTGCTGGGAGATAGCCGCTGGCCGCAGACCACACAGTTCGATATGGTGCAGGCCTTCGATGTACTCGCGAGGTTGCCGGTGCTGCCGCTGCAGCCTGATGATCGGATCGATATTGTGCCCGCCAATTACGTGGGCAAAGCTATTGTGACCATTCACCAAAAAGAAGCACCGGTGCATACGATTTATCATTTGTCGTCAGGCGTGGGGTCGCAAACATTTCGCGAATTGACGGATGCCCTGGCTGCCGCGGGCGGAACGAGCCGGCCGAGCTATTGGCCGTGGCTGGGCGGGCCATTTTCCGGAATGGTGAACTGGCTTTCGCGGCGCGGAGGCACGACAGGGTATGGCGCTTCGCTGCTCAACGTTTTCTGGCCGTACTTGAACTGGAATACGGTGTTCGATAATTCGCGCGTGGTTGCGGAGCTGGGCGGCGAGGCGCCAGCGAAATTTTCTACCTATGCTTATCCGCTGCTGAAATTCAGCCGCGAAAATAAATTTAGGTATCCGGCACGGTCGTGGCCGTTGCCGGCGAGCAGTCCGATTCCAGCGATTGCTGGGCAGGTGCACGCATGACCGATTTCATTTTAGTAGCGTGGGTTAGCGCGCTGATTGGTATGGCGCGCATGAAATGGATGCTGGGGCGCGGCCAGCGCTGGAAGCGCGGCGAAAAATTGCGTTTGTTGTTTGCCGGTTATAACGGCACGCGTAATACCGGCAGCGATGTGCGTGTCAACGAGATGCTGCACCAGATTCGGCACGTGTTGGGCGCGGAGAATGTAGATTTCAGCGTGATGACCCAGGATTTTGGGCGCACCAAGGGATATTTCGATGGCACGAATCAGGTGCACCTGCCGGATGTGTTTCCTCCCATGCTTTACCGCGAAGTGGGGAAGAACCACGGTGTGATCGCCTGCGAAGGCTCCATGTTCAAGAGCAAATTCGCGAATGCGCTGACTACCATGATGATTGGATCGCTGGGTTTGGCTTCGGCCGAAAACAAATTGTCAGTGGGCTATGGAGGCGAGGCTGGGCACATGGATCCGCTGATTCGAAACATGTGCGCGCGCTATGTTTCCGAGTCGCTGGTTATCACGCGCAACACCGAATCGCAGGGCCTGCTGCGCTCGCTGGGCATCCAGGCGGAATTGGGAACTGACACGGCATGGACATTCAAACCGCATCCACAGGAATATGCCCAAAAAGTCCTGCGTGAAGCAGGATGGGATGGAAAAAAGCCTATCCTGGTAATTTGCCCCATCCATCCATTTGTGTGGCCGGTGAAGGCCTCCATCGCAAAGTATATCGCGCGTGTAACTACCGGCGCGTATAAAGAAAGCCAGTACCGCACCGTTTATTTTCACGAATCGGGCCGCGAGGTGGACCAGAAATTCCAGAACTACGTTTCGGGAATCACCAACGCGACCAAAGCGTTTTTGCAGCGGCATCAGGTGTTTCCGATTTTAGTGGCCATGGAAAGGCTGGATGCCGTGGCCTGCCGCGAAATTGCCGCGCAGATTCCGGGTACGCCGGTGTTTACTTCCGACGATTACGACATGTTTCAGATGGTTTCCATTTTGCGCGCGTGTACCTACATGGTTTCTTCGCGGTATCACGGCATCGTGACCTGCATGCCAAGTCTGGTGGCTTCCGCGGGCGTGACCATGGATGAGCGCATTCGAAACTTGATGAGCGAGCGCGGCCACGAGCGTTTGTTTTTGACCGTGGACGATCCGGAGCTCGAGCCGAAATTGTTGCACATTATGGAGACGCTGGTCACCGAGCGCGACGCGGTTCGCGAGGGAATCGGGAGCACCGTGGTGCGCAATCTGAAGGTGATGGCGCGCATGGGAGTTTTGTTGGAGGACGCGGTGCGGCGGCAATATCCGGAATTTCCGCTGCGGTCCGGCGTATTGTCCTGGGACGATTATTTGCCTCCACTAGATGAAAATTTATTGCAGCTCGCGGAACGTTACGACACCTCTGCCGCCGTGCTGGCGGCCAACCACTGATTCTCGATGGCTAATTTTCTGGAATCCATTTTTGCTCAACTGCAGCGCGCGGACGAGCGCGTAGTGTTGCGCGAAATTCACGGCGAAACATTTACAACCATTACCGGCAGGGAACTGCTTGCGCAAGTACAACGCGGGCGAAGCTATGTGCGCAAATTCGGCTTGGTAGCGGGAGACCGTTGCGCGCTGTTGGGAGCAAATTCGATTCAGTGGGTAGCCGTGGATCTGGCATTGATGGCTGAAGGAGTTATCGTGGTGCCGCTTTATTCGCGCCAGGCGGCCGCCGAATTGGCAGGGATGATGAAAGATTGCTCGCCCAGTTTGTTGATTGTTGGCGACGCGGAACTCGGGGCGGTCATTGAGCGGGAATGGCCTGAGAGACCGCACCGTGTTTTGATGGAAGAAGTATTGCGTGCCGCGCCGACTCGGGAACCGGTGACGGAAGCGCCGAATACTCGCACGGATGGCGATCTGGTGACGATTATTTATACTTCCGGCACCTCCGGCGAGCCCAAGGGCGTATGCCTGAACGTGGGTAACGTGGCGCACATGCTGCGGTGCATTAGCAAGCGGCTGAACCAGTTGATGGACGCGTCAATACAGGCGGGTGGAAGTGGTGAGCCTGACAAAGCGTTTCATTATTTGCCGTTTAACTTCGCGGGTTCGTGGATTTTGCTGCTGTCGTGCCTGTCGCGGGAAAGTGTGCTGACGCTTTCGACGGACTTGAACCAGCTTGCGGATGAGATTCGCCTGAGCGCGCCAAATTATTTTTTGAATGTGCCGACACTGCTGGAACGGGTGCGCCGGGGCGTCCTGGATTCCATTTCAAAACGCGCCGCTCCGATTCGTGTGCTGTTTAACAACGCCAAAGCAAGTTGGGAAAGCCAATGTAGCGGGACTCGACCAGGTGCACTGGATGCCGTGTGGTTGGCGCTGGGCCGGCGGCTGATTTTTGTGAAGGTCAGGGAACGTTTCGGAGGAAATGTGCGCGCGCTGATTTGCGGTTCCGCGCCGCTGGCGGTGGACACGCAGCACTTCTTTATGATGTTGGGGATACCGGTGTTGCAAGCTTATGGGCTGACGGAAAGTACGGCGATATGCACCATGGATAATCCGCAAATTCCTATCGAACCGGGCTATGTCGGGCAAGCGATTACCGGTATTGACATGAAGGTCGCTGAAAACGAGGAAATCGTTGTGCGCGGCCCGAACATTTTCCCGGGCTACTGGAACCGGCCGGAAGAAACGGCAAAGGTGCTGCGTGATGGATGGTTTCACACCGGCGACCAGGGTGAAGAGAATCCCACAGGAAATTGGCGAATCATCGGCCGGATTAAAAATCTCATCATTCTAAACTCTGGCCACAATGTCGCGCCGGAGCCGATCGAGGAAAAAATTGGATTGTTAGTTCGTGGCGCCCAACAAGTGGTTGTGGTCGGCAACGGGCGCGGCTACCTATGCGCCGTGATAACCGGCGATGTTACGCCGGCTGCCGCCCAAGGTGCGATCGATACGGTGAATGCTGAGCTGCCACACTACCGGCAGATTCGGAAGTTTACGATACTAGCGAGCCCTTTTACCGCTCAGGATGGACTGCTAACAGCGATGGGAAAATTACGACGCGACGCAATTGACCGGCGCTACTCGGCGGAAATTGCGACTATGTACAGCGGGAAGTCCGCATGAAATCTTTTACAGGCGAGACGCTGCGATGGAATTGGAATGACGGCGTCGTGGAGTTGACGCTCGACCGCGAGCCTGCCAATGAAATTGGCACCGCGATGCTTGCGGAACTCGAAAAATTTGTCGCTGGGTTCGATGCACTTGCGCCGGAAACGTCGGTTTGCATTATTTCCAGCGCGCGAAAACATGGATTTTCGGCAGGCGCCGACCTGCGGGAAACTTATGAAATGATTGCTTTTCTGAGTGGCGCAGAACGACTTGCAGGCGTGCGCCAATTTCTGGAACGCATTCACGCGGTATTCAATGCTATCGATGCGGCGCCTTTTGTGACTATTGCGGCAGTGCACGGAATTTGTTTTGGCGGCGGACTGGAACTCGCGCTGGTCTGCGACATTATTGTGGCCGACAAGATGGCGCGATTTGCATTTCCCGAATTGCGGCTGGGACTGATACCCGGATTCGGCGGCATACCTCGCTTGAACCGTGACTTGGGCAACGCCTTCGTACGCGATTTATTGTTTACAGGACGCAGCGTAAACGCCACTCGAGCACAGGCAGTCGGTCTCGTGTCGCAACTTGCCGCAGAAGGCGAAGCGTTGAACGTGGCTCGTTCGAACGCCGGGCAAATCAAGAAGTTTGATCCCTATACACGCGCGGCCGCGAAAAAATTCCTGAAGCCCATTCCGCACGAAGAATTACGTCAAGAGATCAATTTGTTCTGCGAGTTGTTTACGCGACCTGCAGTAATGGCCGCCCTAAAGAAATTCGTCGAATCCACAGACGCCATGCCATATCTGCCTTAAGACGTCCGCGTTTGTTTCAGATGGATATAATGGAGAGATGATGCGGACAATGGAACAAACGACGCAGGAAGTTTTGGATCTGGCGGCGAAACATTTTCAAGTGGCGCAAGGTTCGCTGGCGCCTGACGACGATTTCTTTAAAAAGCTGGGTATTAACAGTTTGCAAGCGCTCGAATTACTGTCGCGGCTGGAAAATCATTTCGGCATCGAACTGCCTGACTATGAAGTGCAGGGCGTGAGCGATTTCCGCACGCTGGTCTCGCGCATACAATCCCGCCTGTAATGCTGGATCTCTCCAAATACCAATCTATCGGAGGGGCATTAAAAGACGCCGTAGAGGTGTTTGCCAATGAAACCAGCTTGATCGAGGCGGACCGCGAGCGCGAAAATCTCCGGCTGACCTACCGGGAATTTCGAGATCGCACCATGCCCGTCGCGAAGTCTTTGCAGGACGCGGGATTTGCAGCGCGTGACCGCGCCGCGATCATCATGACCAACCAGTCCAAGTGGCTGATCGGTGCGTACGCGATATTTTATTCCGGCGGCGTGCTGGTGCCTCTCGATTACAAACTCACTGCGGATGAGCAGTGGCAATTGTTGAAACATTCGGGTTCGCGCGTGCTCATCACCGAATATCCGATTTGGCGGCAATTGGGTGCGGCAAAAGGCCGCGCCGAGGCCACCGAACTCCAAATGGTCATCGTGACCGAAGCCCCGATAGAGACGGATTTGCTGGGCGGGGTGCGCTGGGAAATACCCAGCTCCCATGCCGGCGAGCCGGAATTTCGCCCGCGCACGCGAAGCGATGCCGCAACGATCGTGTACTCGTCGGGAACGGGTGGCCGCCCAAAAGGCTGCGTGATGACGCATGAAAATTATCTGGAGCAATGCGTCGCGCTCACTTCGCTCTACCCGTTCGCTCCAGGAATGCGCTACCTGAGTATCCTGCCAACGAATCACGCCATCGATTTCATGGTGGGATTTTTTGGGCCGTTCATTTGCGGAGCGGCGGTAGTGCATTTGCGTACCTTGCGCCCGGAATATGTGCGCGAAGCATTTGTGAAATACAAAATCACCTATGTAAGCCTGGTGCCGCTGGTGCTGAAGAATCTGCAAAAAGGATTGCAAGCTCGCTTCGATGCCTTGGCCCCCGGGAAACGGAAGGTTTTCGACGCGCTGGTGACGGTTAACAAAGCGCTCACGAAACGCAGGCCGCATCCGGCACTGAGCCGGCTTTTATTGAAGCAGGTGCACGAAGCGTTTGGCGGGGAATTGCGCCCGATTATCGTAGGTGGCGCGTTCACCGAGCCGGAGACGCTGCAATTTTTTTACGACTTGGGAATTCCCGTCGCCAACGGATACGGGCTAACCGAAGCCGGCACCGCCATCACGGTGAACGACTTGAAACCATTTCGCGCGGACACTGTGGGTAAGCCGCTTCCCGGCATGGAAGTGCGGGTGATCCACCCGGACGCCAACGGCATTGGCGAAGTGGCGGTGCGTAGCAAAACGGTGATGTCCGGCTATCTGAATGAACCGGAGCTGACCGCGGAAACGATTGTGGATGGCTGGCTGATGACCGGCGACTTGGGACGGTTCGATCTAGCCGGCCACTTACAGCTCTTCGGGCGCAAGAAAAACATGATCGTCACGGAGGAAGGGAAAAATATTTATCCGGAGGACGTGGAAAGCGTGTTCGAAAGGTTGCCGGTAAAGGAATCTTGCGTGTTCGCGGCGAATTACATTTGGCCGCAACGCAGCATGGTGGGCGAGCAACTGATCCTGGCAATTCGCCTGGAGCCGGGACAATCGCTGACGCCCGCATTGCGCCAGGAAATTACGGCGCGAAATAATCGGCTATTAAACTACAAGCGCGTTCGCGGAATCGTGCTGGTGAACGAAGATTTTCCTCGCACCGCTTCCATGAAAGTCAAGAGAAACGTTCTGGCGGAGCGGCTCGCGAAACTCGACCGTAGCAGCGCAGTTCTGGAACTGTAAGAGCCACACTGCAGAGTAAAGATCGATTTTCGGGAGAAAATAGGCCCGCATGGAACGATTTTTTGCCATCGTGAATCCGGCAGCCGGCGGAGGACGCTCCGCGAAACTGGCGGGACCGGCGCTGGAGCGGTTGCGCAAAAGCGGGCTGGAAGTGGACGAGGTAACTACCGGCGCTCCTGGAGATGCGGTGCTGCTGGCACGCGAAGCGTATACGGAAGGCTACAGGCGCTTTCTTGCGGTGGGCGGTGACGGTACCGGACATGAAATTTTGAATGGAATTTTTGGCGGAGCGGCAATTACCCAACGCGTAGGGACACAACACGCGGGAGCGGAACGCCGGGTCGCGGCACAAGGCGCGACGGCAGAAAGTGCAACGGCCGAGCGTGTGGCTATGGGATTTCTTCCCCTCGGCACAGGCAATTCTTTTCTGCGCGACTATACCCAAGAAGGCGCCAAAGCCTCCTTGCAGGCGCTGCTGGAGCGCCGCACGCGCACCATCGACTTGATGCGCCTGACGCACTCCACCGGGGAAATGTACTCGTTCAATCTGGTTAGTGTAGGCTTCACCGCCAATGTGGGTGCGTTGACTAATCGCCATTTCAAACCTTTCGGCCACCTCGGATATTTGCTAGGAGTTTTTGTGCGGCTGGCGCAATTGCGGCCGCTCACGTTTGCGGTTCGGTGCGATGACGACCAAGAGTGGGACCAGCGCCCTTGCCTCTTTCTCACTTTTAACAACAGCGCCTATACCGGCGGAACCATGTGGATCGCGCCGAGCGCCGACGCCAGCGATGGCCTGATCGAGTATGTGCATTGGGGACCCATCGGGCGATTCGCCGCTCTGCGCATGTTGCCGACCATTTACGATGGCAAGCACATGCAACATCCGCAGGCTTCGCGGCGCGCGGTGCGCCACGTGGAATTCAACATGCCCGAAGCGGTGGACGTGATGGTCGATGGCGAGGTGCTGGCGCTGCAGTGCCGCGCGCTCGACATCGTGCCTGCGGCGGTGGACGTGTACATATGAAGCGCGCTCTACTGGCGGTGCGCGCCGCGATTTTATGGGTACTGAGCCTGCTGCATTTTTTCATTGTCACTCCCATATTGGTTTTTCTGGGGATATTTCTCGATCCGCGAAAGCATGATTATCTGCAGCGCGGATTGTGCCGCCGCATCGTGTTTTTATCCGGCGCACGCCTGGAGGTGCAGCGTTCGCCGGGCTTCGACCCTAAGCGCACATGTTTCTTCATGGTGAACCACATAAACGTCTTTGATCCATTTTTCTTGTATGCCGCGATCCCGCAGTTTGCGCGCGGTTGGGAACTGGAATCGCATTTCAAAATTCCCGCGTATGGCTGGTTGATGAAACGATTTGGCAATGTTCCGGTGCCGGATGTGCGGCGCCCTTCGGATTTGAAACGCATGTGGAGGCTGACGCAGGAAGCCATAGACGGTGGCACCAGCCTGATTATTTTTCCGGAAGGGAAGCGCACCCGCGATGGCCACGTCGGCGAATTCCAGGACGGCGGCTTCCGGGTAGCGCAGCAACTGGGCATCCCCATCGTGCCAGTGAGCCTGGTGGGGTCGTATCAACATCACCGGACGGGCCACTGGATGCTATGGCCGGCGACCGTTACGGTAATTTTTCACGACACCATAGACACTACCGCGATGAAGAAAACTGAAGTTACCCAGCTACGCGACCGAGTGCGCGGCATTATTTCGGAACCCGTCGAAGCGCGTCTGAGCGCAACTGGACATCATGAGGCGTGAGATTTGGATTGGAGTTATTGAAATCAGCTACAGCGTCGATACCGTTGAAAGGCTGAATAAAACTAACAGCCTTACCCCCAATGGAAGGGAATCGGCGTTCACCGTCGTCACGACTTGGGCAACCAGCTACGAACAGTATTCTCAGAAGTGCCGCAAAATGGTTGAAAGCTATGGCTGGACATTATTACAGGTCGAAAAAGCTAATGCTGTTGACGTTACTTTTAGCGAAGAAGTAGAAGACATGTTGGAGAGAACCAGAGGAAATCCATCGGCAATCATGTACGGGACATTTTATACATATCCAGTGTTGTAGAAACAAAACGGTTGACTATAACGTGAGCTTGATGCCGGGTAAGGTGCGGCCGGCGCGGGTTTCCTGCCAGGTGTATACGATGCGATGAATTACGGTGATGGTGGAGACCACCGCGATGACCCACAGAACGGCGCCCATGCGGTTGAAAAGCCCGCCGATGATCAGGAGCACCAGGCGTTCGGGGCGCTCCATGAATCCGACTTTGCAAAGCGGAATCAGCGATTCGGCGCGAGCGCGCGCGTAACTGACCATTACCGAACCCGCGGTAGCCACCGCAGCAAGAACTACGTACGGGGTGCGACCGCTCACCGAGAAATAAACAAGCAAGCCCATGTACAGCGCCATATCCGCGTAGCGGTCCAGGGTGGAGTCGTAAAAAGCTCCAAACGCGGTGACGCGATTCTGGCGGCGGGCCACCTGCCCGTCGAGCATATCCAGAAAACCTGCAAAAAGAATTATGAACGCGCCGGTGCGGAATCCGCCGACGGCAAAACTGACCGCCGCGCCGAAATTAACGACCAAGCCGAGAAATGTAAGAACATTCGGATTGACGCCTGTGGCCGCCACGATGCCGACGATGCGGTCCAGTAACCATTTGCTGCCAGTGCCAATCCCGCCTGTAAATGTGGGCATATGCGTCGGTCAGTAGTGTCTCAAATGCAGGCACGATTCGCGAAATCCCGCCGCATGAAATTGCATCACTAAAACTGCAAGATAGAAGCAGCTATTTAGTGTTGACGTTATAATGCGCAACGCCTACAGTCCTTACGAACTTCAGGT
>JAUTXJ010000171.1 GCA_030838075.1 Acidobacteriaceae bacterium | reverse complement strand
GCGACAACGTCAGCTGCGAAGTCACACTCATCACCCCAGTAGCTCTCGAAAAGGGTTTGCGCTTCGCCATTCGCGAAGGCGGCCACACCGTGGGCGCAGGCGCGGTCACGGAGATCATCGAATAATTGTTTTGGATTATCGCTGCACAGCGGCGGGGAAGAGATAATTTATGCGTGACATTATTACTTTACAGTGCGGCGATTGCAAAAATCGCAATTACACCACCACCAAAAACAAAAAGAAGCATACAGAACGGATGGAAACCAAGAAGTTTTGCAACACTTGCCGCAAACAAACGGCGCACAAGGAAGTTAAATAACACGGAGTTCGGTTAGTGGGCAGTTCGGAACTGGTTTTGGTTTTAGGGGAGTCGTCCAACGGCTAGGACTCCGGTCTCCAAAACCGGGTATGGGGGTTCGAGTCCCTCCTCCCCTGCCAGAGTTTTACCGCGACGAGGTTTTTACCTTGTCAGCGAAATGTTAGAGGTCGAATGGCAACTCACGCGGTCAAAGTGAAAAACGACGAATCGCATGGCGGTAAAGGTGCTGAGCTGGGCCAGAAAGTTACTGGCACCATCGCAGACACCAAGGAATTTTTGCACGACGTGCGCATCGAGATGCGCCAGGTAACCTGGCCAAGCCGTGAAGACGTCATATCCACTACGGGCGTCGTGATCGCGACCGTGTTTTTCTTTGGCGTCTTTTTGTGGCTCGTCGATCTCGCGGTGCAGCGCGGTGTTGCATACGTTTTCAAAGCGTTCGGTGTGTAAGGGGATTTCGAATTCATGAGCATGCAGTGGTACATCATCCATACCTACTCGGGCTTTGAGAAGAAGGTTAAAGAGAGCCTCGAGAGTCGTGTGGAAGCCTTTACGCTCCAGGACAAGATCGGCCGCGTGCTGATCCCCATGGAAGATGTGGTTGAAGTGCGCAGCGGGAAGAAAGTGGTTTCCTCGCGCATGTCTTATCCTGGCTATGTGCTGGTGGAAATGGATCTGGACGAAAACACCTGGCACATCGTGCGGTCCACGCCGCGCGTCACCGGTTTTGTGGGTTCCGCGACGTCGCCCTCGCCGCTAACCGAGGCGGAAGTCGACGGCATCATCAATCGCGTGCACACCCCGCAGGACCGGCCCAAGCCGAAAGTGGTATTCGAACGCAATGAACAAGTCCGCATAGTCGATGGCCCGTTCGCGAATTTTAATGGCTCGGTGGAAGAAATCGATAACGACCACAGCCGCTTGAAAGTTTCCGTTACGATTTTTGGCCGTTCGACGCCGGTGGAGCTGGATTTCGCCAGCGTGGAAAAGCTCAATTAATCGCAGGCATTCGATCGGCAACAAAAGCTGAAAGAGACAGGTTGAAATAGAGAAATGGCAAAGAAGATTCAAACCACCATTAAATTGCAATTACCAGCCGGCAAAGCCACGCCTGCGCCTCCAGTTGGAACGGCGCTCGGACCTCATGGCTTGAACATTATGGATTTCTGCAAACAGTTCAATGCTAAGACTTCCAAGGAACCGGACGGAATGATTTTTCCAGTGCTGGTGACCGTCTATACCGATCGCACCTTTACTTTTATTTTGAAGACTCCCCCGGCCTCCATTCTGCTTCTGCGCGCCGCGGGAATCGTTAAAGGCTCTGCGGAACCGAATCGCACCAAAGTCGGCAAAGTTACCAAGAAGCAAGTGGAAGAAATCGCCAAAATTAAACTGGTGGATCTCAACACCACCAACATCGAGTCAGCGGTTCGCACTGTAATGGGCACCGCGCGAAACATGGGCCTCGACGTCGTATAAGCGAAAGAAATTTGGCAGCATCGCAAGGAATTAGAAGGGGAATAGCAAGCAATGGCAAAAAAAGTAGGAAAGCATGTCGAGAATGCGCGCAAGAAAGTCGAAGCGCGCCCGTACAAGCTCGCCGAAGCTGCCGAGCTTTTGAAAACCACGCATCACACCAAGTTTGACGAGACCGTCGAGCTAGCCATTAACCTGGGTGTTGATCCCAAGCACTCCGACCAGGTTGTCCGTGGAACGGTGGTTCTTCCCAATGGCCTCGGCAAATCTGTCCGCGTGCTGGTCATCGCTGGTGGCGACAAGGTTCGCGAAGCCCAGGATGCTGGCGCGGACTTCGTTGGTGGCGACGATATGGTGCAGAAAATCATGGAAGGCTGGACCGATTACGACGCCGTAATCGCCACTCCGGACATGATGCGTTCTGCAGGCAAGCTCGGTAAAGTGCTGGGTCCACGCGGTTTAATGCCCAATCCCAAGACCGGCACGGTCACCTTCGACGTGGCCAAAGCCATTAAGGACGTGAAAGCCGGTAAGGTGGAGTTTCGCGTCGATAAGGCCGGGATCGTTCATTGCGCCATCGGCAAAATCAAGTTTGACGCCGCGAAGCTGGCTGAGAACGCTCACGCAGTCATCGCTGCCGTAGTGAAAGCCAAACCATCTGCCTCTAAAGGTAAATACGTCAAAAAAATTACATTAACTTCGACCATGGGTCCGGGAATTCCCGTCGACCTGGCCGAGTCCGAAGCATTGGCAGCGGCTGCTTAACACCGACTCATTCTGGAAAGCGGCGGAGAGTTTATGAAAAAGCGCAGTGAAAAACAGCAGGACCTCGACAACCTGAAGAGCGAATTGGCGCGGGTTTCGACCGTGATTCTCACCACCTTTCAGGGGATCACTGTCCAGAACGACACCAAATTGCGTCGCGCCGTGCAAGCTGCCGGCGGCAAATACCAAGTGGTGAAAAACACCTTGGCCGAACGCGCTGGCGCGGGCACGCCCACGGAAAAACTGCTCAAGGACTTGAAGGGCACCAATTCCATCGCGTACAGCGCGAATGACCCGGTCGCGCTGGCAAAAGCTCTGACCAAAATTGCTAAGGATGTTCCAGCGTTCCAATTCAAGGCGGGCTTGGTGGAAGGCCGCGTCATTTCCATCGCGGAAATCCAGCAACTGGCCAATCTGCCGTCGAAAGAAGAGTTGCTCAGCAAGATCATGTTCCTGCTGAACGCTCCCGCGCAACGAATCGCCATGGCGCTCAATGCGCTGCCCCGCAACCTGGCGATTACCGTTAGCGAGGCCATCAAGGCCAACAAGTTTGCGTCCACCGGTGCAAGCGCAGGTGACGCGGGATCTGGCGAGAAAAAATCTGAACCGGCGCCGGAAGCAGTGCCCGCGGGAACTACCGAAGCAAGCACCGAAAAGGGCCAATAAAATTTTAATTTGAGAGGAGAAGAAAGAATCATGGCGAAAGTTGACTCAATCCTGGAAGAAATCAAGGGCCTGACGCTTCTTGAAGCGTCCGACCTGGTGAAGAAAATGGAAGAAGCCTTCGGCGTGTCTGCCGCGGCTGCGGCTCCTGTGGCTGCGGCTGGAGGAGCGGCTGCTGGTGCGGCTCCTGCGGAAGAGAAGACCGAATTCACCGTGACGCTCACCGACGTGGGTGGCAACAAGATCAACGTCATCAAAGCAGTTCGTGAAGTGACCAGCCTGGGTCTGAAGGAAGCCAAGGACCTGGTTGATGGCGCTCCCAAGCCGATTAAAGAAGGCGTTAGCAAAGACGAAGCGGCCACCATCAAGAAGAAGTTCGAAGATGCCGGCGCCAAGGTCGAAATTAAATAATTACGGCTACGCTTGCACTAGCGGAGCAGCAGCATTTCATAAATTGATCGCGCCTGCCTGACGCCGCTCGGCGGTCGGGCAGGGATTCAATAACGATATTGGTATTCAGTACGGCTCTTCGAGCGGTGAGCCGCGCTAAAGGAATTCAACTACGCAAGTCGAGGCCGGTAACTCCAGCAGTGTCTACGGTCCTTTTGAGGCCGTCGGCGGTTGTGTGTGCGCACGCTTTGGGCAGGCGGCGCGGCACTCTACTGTTGGCCAACCCGAATACTTCTCCTCGGTCCATCATTCGAAAGAGCGGCCGCGCGCCAGTCGCCTTTCTTTTTATTTCCAGGCTGCCCAAAAAGGGATGAGGTAATACGCATGCCGAACAGTAATCAACATATCCGGGAACGTCAGCGGCTGGACTTCGCGAAAATTCAGGGATCGATTCAGATTCCCAATTTGATCGAAGTGCAGATGAAGTCCTATCAGCGCTTTTTGCAGATGGACTTGCTGCCTAGCGAACGCGACGATGGCGGTCTTCAGTCCGTCTTCACCTCCGTTTTTCCGATCAAGGATTTCCGCGAAATGTCGCAGCTCGAGTTCGTGGACTATGCCATCGGGAATTGGGAGTGCAAGTGCGGCAACCTGAAGGGCCTGCACCATCTGCGCGCCACTTGCCGTCATTGCGGCGCTTCGGTTGTCACCAATCCGTACCAGACTGGCGATGTCATCTGCCACAAGTGCGGAACGTTTAACAAAAACACGCCCACCTTCTGCAACAAGTGCGGTGACCCTGTAGCCATGCAGTTGAAGTATGACGTGAACGAATGCCAGGAACGCGGCATGACCTATTCCGCGCCGCTGAAAGTCACCATTCGCCTCACCATTTACGACAAAGACCCCGACACCGGCGCGAAGACCATTCGCGACATCAAGGAACAGGAAGTTTTCTACGGCGACATTCCTTTGATGACCGAAAACGGCACCTTCATCATTAATGGCACCGAGCGCGTCATCGTCAGCCAGTTGCACCGCTCCCCGGGCGTTTTCTTTGAAAGCGCCAACAATCGCACCTACTTCCTCGGCAAGATTATTCCTTACCGCGGCTCGTGGGTGGAATTCGAATACGACACCAAGAACATTCTGTACGTGCGCATTGACCGCAAGCGTAAATTCCTGGGCTCGATTTTCCTGCGCGCGCTGGGCATGAAGTCCAACGAAGACATTCTTCGCACGTTCTATCAGGTGGAGCGCATTTCCTTGCGCGATAAGGACATGTTCTGGAACGTTTCGCCGGGCATCGTCGATCGCAAGCTTACTTACGAAATTCGCAATCCTAAATCCGAAGAAGTAATCGTCGGCGCGCACAAGCGCATCACCGATAACCTGTTCAAGGAATTAATCAAAGCCAAGGTTTCGCAGATTCGCGCCGCGCTGGCCGATCTCGAAGGCGCCTACAGCGTCGCCGACATCGTCAATCGCCAGACCGGTGAAGTCCTTCTCGAAGCCAACAAGCCGCTAACGGCAGATTTGTGGCAAGCGTTTGCGGAATCCGGGATCACTGAAGTGGATGTTTTCTTCCCGGAACGCGATGACATCGGACTGGTCCTTTCCCGCACTTTGGACAAGGACTCCATCCGCACAACTAAGGAAGCATTGATCGAAATTTATCGCAAACTCCGTCCCGGCGATCCTCCGACCCTCGAAACGGCCACCAATCTTTTCCGCGGAATGTTTTTCGATCCGCGCAAATACGATTTCAGCCGCGTAGGCCGCTTGAAGTTCAACATCAAGATGGGCCTGGATACGCCGCTGAACAATCGCACGTTGGATGCTCCGGACTTTGTCTCCGCCATCAAGTATCTCTTCAAGCTGCGCAAGAACATCGGTGTCGTCGATGACATCGATCATCTTGGCAATCGTCGCGTTCGCGCGGTTGGCGAGCTGCTCGAAAATCAATTCCGCATCGGTCTCGTCCGCATGGAACGCGCCATTAAAGAAAAAATGAGCGTGTACCAGGAAATGTCCACCGCGATGCCGCACGACCTTGTGAATGCCAAGCCGGTTATGGCTGCCATTCGCGAGTTCTTCGGTTCTTCACAGTTGAGCCAGTTCATGGACCAGACCAATCCGCTCAGCGAAATCACTCACAAGCGCCGTCTGTCGGCTCTTGGGCCCGGTGGTCTATCGCGTGAACGCGCTGGTTTCGAAGTGCGCGACGTTCACCCTACGCACTACGGCCGCATCTGCCCGATTGAAACGCCAGAAGGACCGAACATCGGTCTGATTAGCTCGCTTTCGTGCTTCGCGCGCATCAACGATTACGGCTTCATCGAATCGCCGTATCGCCGCGTGAAGGGTGGACGCATCATCGATTACGTCCATATCGTCAACGCAGGTGATAGCGAATTCAAAGCCGGTGAAATCGTCGAAAAAGATCGCGTCGAAGATCTCAACGAAGAGCTCAAGCGCCGCAAGGTCACTTACGAACCATACTGCTTCTACCTTTCCGCTTGGGAAGAAGACAAGTACGTCGTCGCGCAGGCCAACGTTTCTCTCGACGAGCGCCTGAAGATCACCACTGAACTGGTGAACTGCCGCCAAGCCGGCAACTTCGTGCTGAAGAGCCGCGAAGAAGTCGATTACGTCGACGTCTCGCCGAAGCAGCTCGTCTCGGTAGCCGCCAGCTTGATTCCGTTCCTCGAGAACGATGACGCCAACCGAGCGCTCATGGGTTCCAACATGCAGCGCCAGGCTGTCCCGTTAATCCGCGGTGATGCGCCGCTCGTCGGCACAGGCATGGAACGCGTTACCGCTCGCGACTCCGGAGCTGTAGTGCTCTGCCGCCGCGAAGGCATCGTTGACCAAGTCGACTCCGAGCGCATTATCGTGCGCGTGGAATCCGACCACTCCGGCGTTTTGAGCCGCGAAGTGGGTGCGGATATCTATCAGCTGATTAAGTTCAAGCGTTCGAACCAGAACACTTGCATCAATCAGAAGCCGCTCGTTCGCGTAGGCGACCGCGTGAAAAAGGCCCAGGTTCTGGCCGACGGTCCTTGCACTGAGCGCGGTGAATTGGCTCTCGGACGCAACGTGTTGGTCGCGTTCCTACCGTGGCGCGGCTACAACTTCGAAGACGCCATCCTCGTCAGCGAAAAGCTGGTGAAGGACGACTACTACACCTCCATCCACATCGAGGAGTACGAAATCGAAGCGCGCGACACCAAGCTTGGCCCGGAAGAAGTTACCCGCGACATCCCCAACATCAGCGAATCGTTCCTGCGCAATCTTGACGAAAGCGGCGTCATTCGTATCGGCGCCGTCGTGAAGCCCGGCGACATTCTGGTCGGCAAAGTTACGCCCAAGGGCGAAACCACGCTGACTCCGGAAGAAAAGTTGTTGCGCGCCATCTTCGGTGAAAAAGCCGGAGACGTTCGCGACGCTTCTCTGTACTGCCCGCCAGGCATCGAAGGCACCATCGTCGACGTGAAAATCTTCACTCGCAAGGGTGGAGAAAAAGACGAGCGGCACAAGTCCATCGAAGCCACTCAAATTTTCAAACTCGAAAAGAACCTCGCCGACGAAATCCGTATCTTGACCGACGAGCGTCTCAAGCGCCTGTCCGACCTGCTCGGCAGCAAGGTTCTGCAAGCCGACTTGCACGACGAAAAGACCAACAAGCGCCTGTTGACCAAGGGCGTCGAGCTTACCCGTGAAATCATCGAAAAGATTTCCACGCGTAACTTGAAGCGCCTGAAACTCAACGAAAAAGACCCGTTGCTCATCGAGAAAATCGAAGAAATCGAGGAGATGACCTCTCGTCAAATCGATGTGCTTCGCAAGATCACCGAAGAGCGCAAGGAAAAGCTCAAGAAGGGCGACGAGTTGCCTCCCGGCGTCATCAAGCTGGTCAAGGTCTATATCGCCATGAAGCGCAAGCTTTCCATCGGCGACAAAATGGCCGGCCGCCACGGTAACAAGGGCGTCATTGCGCGCATCGATCCGCAAGAAGACATGCCCTACATGCCCGACGGCACACCGGTGGAGATCGTGCTCAATCCGCTCGGCGTTCCTTCGCGTATGAACGTGGGACAGATTCTCGAAACGCATCT
>JAUTXJ010000160.1 GCA_030838075.1 Acidobacteriaceae bacterium | reverse complement strand
CACCATTTCGGCGCGAAACTCGCCAAGCGGAGGCGGGGCGGCTTGATCCTCGTGGGGGCAATGGGTGCGGAAAACGGCATTCCCTGTTTGGCGAATGACGGTGGCGCCAAGGCGTATGTCCACAGCCTTGGCGAGGCGCTTCACTATGAGTTCAAACCTCTAGGCGTCTACGTCACCGTATTGGTAGCCGGGGTTACGAACACAGCGGTGCTCGATAAGTTCGGCCTCGATCCGAAAACCATGCCGATGAAACCGTTGAGCGTCGAGCAGTGCGTATCTGAGGGCCTCAGCGGTCTGGTCAAAAACCGCTCCAGAATCGTTCCAGGCCGGCTCAACCGCATATTGAACGCCCTCGTCCCCGCTTCTCTTGCGCGGAAGATGCTGGCGGACTTGCTTGGTAAAGGGCTTGACAGCAAGTCCGCTCCTGCAAACGCACGGGCAGAGGCCTGATCACTGACGGGCGACTGGTCGAGCCGTAATCCCGGTGTGGTCGCAGGGGAAAGACTTTGTTGTCGGACGTATTGTCAGCAACCCTTCCACAACCGCGCACCCAGCTCAAGGATTCGGCTCGATGCCAATGCGTTTTCCTGCCCAGGAAAGGGCAAAAGGCTGATCGCTGGGCATGGGCGGTAATCCGGACGTTCTACCAGTTTGCTTCGAACCACACTTAGGCCCAATAAGGAATGCGCTCAGAGGCGGCTAACCTTCGAACCAATAAGAGCGCATTCTCCGCGAAACAACTTCTCGTTATTTCGATGATCGATTTGGCACGCGTGTGTCGAACTCCTCCGGATCGAAGGTCAAGTTGTAGTTACAAGTGTCGCCGAAAATCAACGAATTTTGTTGGCAAAGGCCGGCGACATCCTCGCGTGTCGGTCGTTTATGGGTCTCGACCCAACTGAGGAGGGCTTGAAATGAAGCCAGTTCTTCCGGGAAGGTAAATTGGCAGTGCCCGCTGGCGTTTACATAATTTTGTTGGAGGTCGCGAAGTCGGTGTGCATCTTCAACCGTGTCTCGATAGGCGTTTTCCTGTTCCACGAAAACAACGGGATCGCCAATAGTATGTGTTGTTAGGACGGGTACGTGGATGTGCCCATTGGGATCATAGGCTCTTTCGAGGAAGTCCTCAGCGGCATCATTCTCACCCGCGCGGTAAACACCATGGTTCAGGGCAGCGTCATCGGTGGACCCGGAGTAATGCACACCCAGGTTCGTGAAAGGGTTCAGTCCATGGGCACGGACCAGGACCAACTCCTGCATGCTGAATGGAACTGCCACCAAATCGCTGAGAAGGCCGCTTTCAGGAATCTTCAGGACCCCGATCAGGTCGGCCAGATTCTGCGCCTGCTGCGGTGTGCGCGTGGCGGGCGGCTGGGCAACGCCGGTGCATTCATTGACGCGCGCGGCCACGTCGTTCGGTGTGAGCGCGTTGTCTGGGAGACCAAAATAGAGAGGGTACTGCGCCTCATTGGCTCGAGGCAGGTTCTGGCAATAATACTGATAGACGACACGTTGGTCGAACTCACCATCCCAGTGGCGACGCCCCCCGGCCAACACACCGCAAACGGGCAAGGCGCCATCGTAGTTGAGTCTCCCTTCCTCGTCCCGGCCAAAACGCTCCACCATCTCCTCGGCGATAAGGCCGCCCAAAGAGGCGCCGACAACGAAGGTCTTCTCCGGGCGACCGAACACCTCGACGAATCGCTGCCGCAGATGCTCCGTGTCCTCCGCGCCATCTTTGGCCGCCCATCCGCAGAGGCCGATCGCGTCGGGGCGATAGCTCGAAGCGGCCACGGCAAAACCGAGCTCCAGCAGCACCGCGGCGCCGGGGACAAGATCGGCGGTGGTCAGCGGTGCCGGCGCCGGCAACGAGTAGCCGTGATTCCACAGTACGAGCTGGCCGTTATAGCGGGCGGGCACGGCGATCAGGAAAAACGCGCCGTGAATGTCCTGCCCGGGCAGGCAGGTTGTTCCGGGCGGCAGTCCTGCCGGGCACGCGTCCTGCGCTTGAAGAGCGGGCGCGCTACTCAACAAGAGGAAAAGGAACCCGAAGCAAAGGGTCTTGAGGCAATGCCCCGTAAAGCCAGAAGGCTTCATCCCTGAACGTGCCATAATTTCCTCCTCGGAAATCTTGTAAAGCGGTTTAGATTGGAATCTTTAAATCCAACTTCATCTCTGCGCAAAACACGTACACCCGCCGCTGTCTCCCGTCAATTTAATTTTTACCTTGAACAGACAAATATTTGCGCCCTCTGTCAGGGCCGAAGCGAATAATTTCGTCCCTTTGGCTACAAAAGACATCCGGTTAGAATCATGCAGGGCGGGAGCTCCTAGACGTAAATGAATCTAAATGTTTTTCAGTTGGGCCCGACCTTGCTTCGGGACCCGGCCGCCGCGCGTAGATGCAAAATTGTTGAGTTTTGACCCGCGAGAGAAGTGGCTGCGGTTATGTGAGCTCCGCCACAGTAATCGGTATTCTCGATTCTATCTCTTCCACACATCAGCGAATAATTTGTTTGTGGCGTCATCGGGTGAGCCGGGACGCTATTACTCCCGGATGGTCGACAAACAGGAAGTTATCGTCGGACGCGCTCTACCTGGAGGTTTTGTACGAGGTCTGTGAGCTCAAAACTTCAGTTTTCCGCCCGCCTAAACTGTCCCCTCTAAGTATCCTTATATAGAGGTGTTCGCTGGTGCGCTTCGCGTTGGGGTTTTCCGCTCACCCCCTGAGCACTGAGCAGCCTTGCGCGGACCTCGGCGGAGAGGACAGTGCTCGACCGAGATGGAGTTCGTTCGGGCTATCAAATAATCAAATTTCGCACTTCCCTACAACGGGACTTGGGGCCCGTTTGGAGAGATTTCCTTTTGATAAAACGCATCCGCAGGTTCGCCCGCCATTCGGATGATGCTTCGTTCCTAACCGAGCACATCGCCCGAGCCTTCAGTCGCCGCTGATCGCGGGCACGATCGAAACTTCCGCCCCCAGCCGGAACAGCAGTTGGCAGGACACGACAACCTAAGCTCAGCGCCGTGAACGAGGCGACCCCGTGAAAACATCGATGCAACGGGAGCAGCCTAAGATTTGAGAATATTCTCAGAAATGGGGAGCGATGCAGTGCGAGGCTCAAAGCAGGGCTTAACACGATTGAATTGGTTTGGATGGTGCCAGCAGCAGAGAAAGGTATCCAAGAAATCGCCTGAAATGAGAAGATGCATTTGATTTCGCCAGAGCAATCAAAATTGTCGGACAGACTACGGCCTCGGGGCCGCGCTTTGGCGCTTCGCGAGGTGATTCGTGGGACAAGCACTGAACGTGCACCGGCTGCACTTCGCGTTCACGATCACGTTTCACTACATTTTTCCGCAACTGACGATGGGCCTCGCGCTGCTGCTTGTGTATTTGAAGACGAAAGCGTTGCGCACGGGCGATGAGGACTACAACCGCGCGGCGCGATTTTGGGGGCGGATCTTCGGGATCAACTTTGCTGTGGGCGTGATCACGGGCATCCCGATGGAATTTCAGTTCGGAACGAACTGGGCGGCGTTTTCGAAAGCGGCAGGCGGAGTGATCGGCCAAACGCTGGCGATGGAAGGCGTGTTTTCCTTTTTTCTGGAGTCGAGCTTTTTGGGATTGTTTTTGCTCGGCGAGAAAAAACTCGGACGCATCGGCCACTGGTTATCGGCTTTTCTGGTTTTTCTGGGCTCGTGGCTCTCGGGATATTTCATCGTCGCGACGGACGCATGGATGCAGCATCCGACTGGCTACCGATTCGGCGTCAACGGCGAGATCGAACTCGCCAGCTTCTGGGATCTGCTGCTGAACAAGTGGGCGTTATGGCAGTACGCACACACGATGCTGGGCGCAGTGCAGACCGGATGCTTCGTGATGGCGGCGGTAGGCGCGTTTTATTTGCTGACAAAACGCGATGAAATTTACGGCCGCACGTTTGTGAAAGCGGGTGTGCTGGTGGGCGCGATTGCGGCGCTGCTGCAACTTTTTCCAACCGGAGACATGCAGGGAAAACTCGTGGCGAATCATCAGCCGGTGACGCTGGCGGCGATGGAAGGACTGTTCGAATCGCAGCAGGGCGCGCCGCTGGTGATTCTTGGGCAGCCCGACGTAGAAAAGAGAAAGCTCGACAATCCGCTGGACATTCCGAACATGCTCAGTTTCCTGACGTACCGGCAGTGGCGCGCGGACGTGAAGGGCTTGGCCGAATTTCCAGAAAACGAATGGCCGGATCAGATTCCACTGCTGTATTACAGTTATCACTTGATGGTGGGGCTGGGCACGATCTTCATTGCGGTGATGGTCGTCGCCGCGCTGCTGTTGTGGCGAGGAAAATTGTACGATGCGCGGTGGATGCTTTGGACGCTGATGCTTTGCGCGCCGCTGCCGTACATTGCGAACACGGCGGGATGGATGACTGCGGAATTGGGACGGCAGCCCTGGCTGATCCATGGATTGATGCGCACGGCGCAGGGAATTTCGCCGCGTGTGGCGGCGGGAAATGCGTGGTTTACGCTGATCGGATTTATGGGGTTGTACACCGTAGTGGGGATCCTATGGCTGTTTCTATTTTACCGCGAAATTGAACTCGGGCCGGAACCCGGCGCGCATCCGCGCGACGAAGACGCGGCAGTCCTAGCAACGGATTGAGGGGACGATGGGAACAATTTGGTTTTGCATCGTTGCGTTCATGATCGCGGTGTACGTCCTGCTGGATGGTTTCGATCTGGGGGCTGGCGCGATCCATTTGTGGGTGGCGAAGACGGATGAAGAGCGGCGGCAAGTTCTGGCGAGCATCGGCCCGGTGTGGAATGGAAACGAAGTGTGGTTGATCGCGGTGGGCGGAACGATGTATTTCGCTTTCCCCGCGCTCTATGCCAGCGGGTTTAGCGGTTTTTATCTGCCGCTGATGATTGTTTTGTGGCTTCTG
>JAUTXJ010000157.1 GCA_030838075.1 Acidobacteriaceae bacterium | reverse complement strand
AAGAAGCCCGTTACGATGCGTCTTGATTCCGACGTCATCGCATGGCTCAAAGCAGATGGCCGCGGTTACCAGACCAAAGCGAACTGGCTTCTGCGGCAAGCTATGACTCATCTCAGTGAAGGAACGAGAACGGCGAGCGGTAAGAGACATTCCAGACGAACTGGCAAGAGCAAGTAAGGGATGGCTCTCTATCAATCTGACGTGCCAGAGACTGACGTCCGCCGTCGGTTTGATCGCTCAATCAAGAATTTCCTGGTCTTGTATCGTACTTTGGCGGATTCATGGTTTCTCTTTGACAACTCACTGAGAACGCCGTCTGTTATTGCGCTGGAAGAACAAGGCAGACTCCGTATAGTGAAACCAGACGCATACAACACTTTGGTTACGCAATATGGGAACCCTGACTAAGCCGCCGGCGAACATTGTGCTGGAATGGCTCTCAAAGCAGCTGTAGAGAAGGTAGTCGAAGAACACATGCGAGACGGGCAGCCACTCTACATCTGGCTCGATGGCAAAGTGATTGAAGTGTCCGCCCAAGAACTCCGCGAGCAATCCACACGGGCGTAATAGATGCTGCACAACTTGTTTTCAGTCCATCAGCTTTTGGATTCGAGTGCCGTATGATTCCGTGCGCGGAGCCAGGGGGCAGAACCCGCGTGGGCCAATAATTATCTTGTGTGATTCAGACCACTGGAAGAGCCAGACCCACGCTTTTTACGCTTTTGGGGTTTGAACCCCGAAATGTCTCGCACGTCAAGGCTGCGCCACCCGCCCGCTAAGGACGACCCTTCCACTTCCGAACGGACTTGGCGGGGGTCTCGGCTCTCTCATGGGCAAGCGACTCGTCGAACTCAATGCCAAACACATCAGTAAGGTCCGCGGTTGCGATGAACTTCCGCTTGCCCGGAGCCGGTGTGATGATGGGCCTGGCAGCCTGAGCTATCAATTCCATCTGGTCCACTTGTCGAAGCGTAAAGAGCAATTCCGGCTGAAAGTCCAGGCGATTGCCTACACCATATAGCGTCGCCGCCACATGCTTGCACATCCCCGCCCAATCTGGGCACGAGCAGGACATGTCGATTTCATGAGGACCCGGAAATAGGCCACTGCTGCGTTCCGTGACGACGGCCATGACGTCATTGGATAGTCTCCCCTGCAGCAATTCCACCAGCGAGCCAATCCGTTGTCCGCACTTCGATCGAATCGCTTTCCAAGAGTGTCCCTTCAGAGGTTTGATTTTGATTGCGATGCGGTAAAGTTCCGACCCGCAGACAATCGAAGTCACTTTTCCCGCTTCAATGTGCAGGTCCAACACCGATCCGCTGCGAATGTAGGTTCGGCCGCGAGGCAACCGGTTGCTGAAATCGCTGTACGATTCCAGATTGTCACACCAGGCCCGGCCCCAGAAAGTCGTGGAGATCTTGCGGCCGGCAATGCTCACCGGAGAAAACTTCTGGCCCTTTTTGGCCAGCTTTTCCATCTTGCGCATGGCCTTAGCGCGACGCTCTCCCACGGGAACGTAAGGTCGGTAACTCCACCAGGACATGACGCGCTCCTTTCAGGCGCTCACAATTCCATTGCCTTGCTCATGTCCAGCGACACAAAGCGAAGCAACTGGTCATTGCTCATCTCCGTCAGCAGCGCCTCCGCGCCGCCATCCAGTAACTGCCGGGACAAGTCCGTCTTTTGCGCGATCAATTCGTCGATCTTATCTTCCACGGTGCCGCGGCATACGAATTTATGAACCAAGACGTTGCGTTTCTGGCCGATGCGGAACGCCCGGTCCGTTGCTTGATTCTCCACGGACGGATTCCACCAGCGATCGAAGTGGATGACGTAAGATGCGGCGGTAAGGTTCAGCCCCGTGCCACCCGCTTTGAGAGAAAGAACAAAAAACGGCGGGCCGTCTTCGCTTTGAAACACTTCCACCAATTCGCGCCTTTTTCCCACGGGTGTTTGCCCATGCAGCACCAGGCCCGGCTTGCCGAAGATCTCTCGAAGAAACTCCGCCAGCGGTGCGGCGATTTCACGAAACTGAGAGAAGATCAACACCTTCTCCTGACGTTCCGCCAATTCCCGGCAAATTTCGGCCAGCCTTTGAAACTTTCCGCTATGTTCCGCGGCGTAAGTATTATCTCCAGTGAGTTGCGAAGGATGATTGCATATTTGTTTCAGCCGCATCAAGTAGGACAGAACGATCCCGCGCCTCTTAATGCCGTCAGCCTGGCCGATTTGCTGGGCGAGTTCTTTGACCGCTTGCTGATACAAAGCGGCCTGCTGTTTGCTCAGCCCACAAAAGGCGTTGACTTCCGTCTTCTCCGGGAGGTCGGAGATAATACGCTTGTCCGTCTTGAGCCGCCGCAGGATATAGGGTTGCACCAACCGGCGCAGGGGTCCATATGAATTGCCCTCGTGAGCGTTCATTTGCTTCACAAAGCGCGCAAAGGCCTTGGCTCCCCCCAGCAAGCTGGGGTTGAGAAAATCGAACAGGGACCACAAATCCGATAGCCGATTTTCCACCGGCGTCCCTGTCAGCGCGATCCTGCATCCGCAACGCAGCTCCTTTACAGCTCTGGCTTGACGCGTGCCAGCGTTCTTGATCGTCTGTGCTTCGTCGAGGATCGCCAACCGCCATTCGCGCTGACGGAGAGAATCCAGCCTTACCAGCATCGCGTAGGTGGTAATCACCAAATCGCAGTCCCTAAAGCTATCCAGCGCTTTCCCCTCGCCGTTGTTCTCCGAGGGATGCGCAATGAACATTGATAACGATGGAGCAAAACGAGAGATTTCCGCTTTCCAATTGGCGATCAGCGATGCCGGAACAACTAACAAGCTGGGGTTCTCTCTCTGGGTGGACTCATGTTTCAAGTGGAGCAGCAAGGCGAGGACCTGAATCGTTTTGCCCAGTCCCATGTCGTCCGCCAGGCATGGTCCCAATCCCAATCTGGTCATGAATCGGAGCCAATGAACACCGGCTTGTTGATATGGCCGAAGCTCCGTCCTCATTCCGGGCGGCGTGGCATCAGGTGCGCGCCCGGGCTGGCGCAATTCCTGAAGTATTTTCTCCAGATCCGGACCCGCGGAAATCCCAACCCATTCCTTGGCTTCCTCAGGTACGACCGCAGCTGCATCGCCTTGCAGATTTGCGCCCGACAGCATGCGCATGCCCTCAAAAAAGGAGATGCCTCCGTCCTGCGCCGCCCGTTCGACATTTTTCCAGTGTTTCAAAGCTTCCGCCAATTTATCGCGGTCCAGCTCCACCCATTTTCCCTTGAGGGAGACCAAGCCGCCCGAGGAGTCGAGGATGGCGCGCAATTCTTTTTCATCCAGTGGCTGTCCGTCGAATGTCACGGCGACGGAAAAATCCAGCAGCGCATCGGCGCTGATCATTGTCTTGTTGCCCACGGTTACACTAACGACGGGCCGCGGTGGCCTCGAGGCTTTCCACCAATCGGGAACACGCACCATCAGCCCGCTCTCTTCAAGTGCGGGGATATCCTTCAAAAGTTTATAAGCGTCGGTTGGTGTCCATGCCAAAGGATTGTAGATGTCGCCGGCCTCGACCATTTCCTTTACCCACGCAATTCGTTCGGCTGCGTGGTGAATCGGTTGCAACAGAGAAAGCAGTGCAGCGCGGTTCTTCGCGCCGGCGTACTCTTGCAACGCCCGTCCCAATGGCATGTGCTGCGCCCGTCCCTGCGCGGAAAGCCGGCTCGAGTACGACGCCAGGAAAGCGAACGGATAGTCGGGATCGCGCTTGTTTTCCGCCAAGTGAAACGACACCCTCCCGACCGTCCGCCACAGTGGATTCCGTTCTTGAAGGTATTCCTGCACGCCTTGGCCAGACGCTTGCACTTCCTTTCGCACCAATGTATCTAAGTCCGCCCACCACTCCTTCAGTAAGCCGGGATTAAGGTACTCCAAACCGCGCATAGGGGGCGCCGACAGAACCATTGCCGCCAAATCGCCCTCCGTAGGCGGGGAGACGGGCGGGAACTCTGCCTGCCCGGCTACCTCTGGTGTGTGGCAAAGCTGGGTCAGGTACGCGCGGCCTAAATCGCGTGCGAAGGAAAACTCCGCTGGCAAACTTGTCTGCAATTCAGCCGTGGATAAATGAAGGATGCCGCGCGATAGACTCTCGGTGAACGCCTCGGTGATTCGCTTGGGCGCTCCTTCGTCGCTATCCGGAGCAGCTTCTACGAACAAACGTCCATGAGGAGAGATGCACAGGTTCATCGGCATCCTGAATTATAGTTTCAACCGGCGCGACGCGTCACCCCGCACTCGAATCCTATCGACGCTCCGAAGGCCGGTCACGGATAACGCGTGCGACGATTGGTGCGGGGCCGAAGTTCTAAAATCCCTAGCGATCAAACTTCTGGACGGGCCTCAGGCATTTTCGTCTTGTTAGATTGTAGGATGACGAGCAGGCTGGATGAGGTGACTACACGCCGTTCCGGAGTTGAGTGCTGGAAGGAGATTTCTTGGTGTCTTTGGTGTCTGTTGCGACCCGAAATCGGTATCATTTATGCGGAACAGTTGAAAGCGTTGAAGAATGATAAACGGTAAAAATCGCCAATGTTCATGCGGTTTTCATGCAAGTTGCTGAAAACATGGTACGATGCCCACAGAGACAGAGTGAGTATCCCACCCTCTCCGCCATTTTTTTAATGGCCAGAAAAAAAAGGGGTTAGGCGCCGAACAGGAATTTTCTACAAAGATTTTCTACGGAATCTGAGGAAGCGATGCTTTCTTACTCCAAGGTCCAAGGACGAATAAATGTTGGGGCGCTTAGTCGTTAGTCCTCTGCTTCGTAAGTCCATACCTGCGCGGGCTCGTTACCTTTAGCGGGCACGGCTACGTAAAAGCGATCACGCTTTGCGAAGAAAAATCCCGTACGGATGCCTACAGCAGAAGGAACATTTGCCACCAACTCGTAATGGTCCGGATCATTCTGCTGGAAGACGCTGATTATTCCTTCTCCTCCGATCACGTAAATGCGCTTGCGTGTAGCGTCGAAAAAAACATCGTCACACTCTCCCGCGGCGCGCAAACGGGCAATTTCCTTGCCTGTTTGGGTATCGAGCACCACCATCATGGGAGTCTTGCGGGTGATGGTGAAGACACGGTGATCTTCTTCATTCAAAGCCATCGCGTAATTAGCCCGAAGGTCTTTTAGAGGCCACTTAGTGACTGCTCCAGTTTTCTTGTCGATGGATTCCACAACATTGCCTGCATCCGGAACGTTCACAAAAATATGATCGCCTTTGCCTTCCACTTGGAAGGATTCGGGATGCCCTTCGGTTTTGTACACGTCGCCAACTCGTTCGTCTGTTTTCGGATCAATCATGGCGATGCCGCCATCGTCTTCCCCAAATCCGACATACACCCGCTTGGAAGCCTCGTCGTAACGCATGTTGTCGGGATCTTTGCCAAAATCAATGGTCTTGCGAAGCGTGTACGTCGCTCCGTCATAAACGCGAACCTTTCCATCCTCTGCGTTGGCCACATACAGCTTGTCTACGGCGGGCACATATAGAGGCCCTTGCGGTTGCGCGAGCCCCTTAATGCTATGCACGACTCTGCCGGCGAATACGTCGATTACCTCCAGGGAATTATTGCCGAGAGCCGAGACAAACAATCTTTTGCGCTTGGCGTCCGCTGAAAAATGGTCGATTCGCCCGGCGACATTGGGAACTGGAATTTGTTCTTCCAGTTGCAAAGGAAGAAGCTCACGCGTCGAATTCTGGGCTACTGCTTTTTTTGAACCGTAACTTGAAATAATTCCAAGCACTACCAGCGACAGTCCGCCAATCAAAACGAACTTCTTCATGAATCCTCCAAGAATTTTTCTACTCTTTGATTCAAAATTGTCAATTCAAAGAACAAGCAACATTCTAACGCTGTGGCTCAAATACAAGAATCGCAGCTTCTTGCTTATCGCTCGCTGGCGCTCCGACATAAAAACGATTAAGTTCCGGTGACCAAAACGAAGTGCCCGCACCCGACCTCGTCGGTATTTTGCCAATGGCTTCGTAATGATCCGCGTCTTTCTGCTGGTATATAAAAATATAACCAACGTCGTTATCGCGCCCGCCCGAAATGTAAATGCGTTTCTGCTTTGCGTTGAAATAGACACCATCCATGCCCTCGACGGTGGGAAGAGCGGCGACCTCTTTACCGCTGCTGGAGTCCATGACGATCATTTGTGGAGGTGTGCGCGTGCCGATGAACAAACGGTGAGTTTTCTCGTCAAACGCTCCGTCCCCGTTTCGCTGGCTGCTCGTTGACCAGGTGGACAGCACCTCTCGTTTTTTAGTGTCCACAAGCTGAACTTTACTTGCCGCAGAAATAAAAACGTATAAAGTCTTTCCTGATTTGTCCAAGAGCAGTTCCGCTGGGTGTGCTTCGACTTTGATATCGCCCAGCCTCTTATCCGCTTTCGCGTCGATAATGCCAACCTGACCATAGTCCTTGCCGGCGTCTTTTCCACCGTATCCGACGTAAAGGATTTCCGAATTTGGTTCGAACGCAACACGATTGGGACCCATCTCCAGTTTTAGGGAATCGAGCAGTTCTAGAGTATCGCCGCGAAATACGCGAAGCATGCCGTCATCTCCACTTGCGACAAAAACTTTGTTGAGCGACGGAACGTAAGCAATGCCTTGCGTCTTCTTAAAGCCTGGAATGCTTTTTGACCATTTACCTGCTCCGAGATCAACCACTTCCAGGGAGCCATTTTCAAGGCCGGCGACGAATAGGCGTTTGCCTTTGACGTCCACATCCATATGATCAATCCGTCCTTTGACGTTTGGCATCGGAATGGTTTGGACCAGCCGCAAAGGGCAGTTGTCCTGAGCCGCTAACCTCGCCGAACAAACCAGGGCAATTAGAAATGCGGTAATGAAAATGTCGAAAATTCGTCCCATCGATGACTCCTATTACCGTTCTATGTTTCGACCGGGCATCGTAGCGTAATTGTTGTTTTTAACAGCGGTTAACAATTTGGCGTCCGCCATCCTACTCTTCCATTTCGTTAATTCTGCATTAACGTTCTTTAATCGCATAGATGCCGCCAGCATCATGCAATTCGGATAAGAGGCTTCCCTACGGTTTTTCTGTGTTCCAGGTCTTGATGCGCTTGTTCTACATTGTCCAAGGTAGTTCGACCGGCAATGCCAATCGACAACGTCCCCGCTATTAAGGCCTCGAAAATATCGGCTGCCCGGCGCCGGACGGTCTTCGCGTCGGTCAGATGGTCTGCAAGGCGAGGGCGGGTGAGAAATAGCGAACCAGCCTCGCCAAGCTCGATGGGGTTGAGATCGGTGACATTTCCGCCGACGCTGCCGAAGCTTACAACCAGACCTTTTGTTCTGGTGGCGCGGAGGCTGTCACGCAGGGTCGGTCGACCAACCGGATCGAACACTACGTCAACTCCGCGCCCGCCGGTCAACGCGCGCACGGTATCTGCAAATCGTCCATGGTCGTAAAGGAATGCGGCCGTGGCGCCACGGTTGCGAGCCACCTGCGCTTTCGCCTCGGTGCTCGTCGTTGCGTATACCGTTGCTCCAAGCTGGGCGCCAATCTGCACCAGCAACTGACCGATTCCGCCTGAGGCCGAATGCACCAGACAGGTAACACCCGGGCCCAGCTTACCGACGTCGTGCGCCAGGTAGTGAGCGGTCAGACCGTGGAACATCGAGGCGGCGGCCAGTTCGAGCGGCAGCGCGTCAGGGACATGCACTACGCGCCACGCCGCCACCGCGGCGTAATCCGCGTAGCTGCCCCATGACAGACAGTAGGCAACCCTGTCTCCCACACGAAAGTCGTCAACTTTGCTGCCGAGGAGTTCTATCGTGCCGGCGCCCTCGATGCCAAGCGTAGTAGGCAAGGTTTGTGGGTAGGTGCGAGAACGGGCATATTTACCTTCGCGGGTATGGATGTCCATAAAGTTCACGCCTGAGTAAGCCAGGCGTATGAGCACTTCGTCAGCACCGGGACAAGGGATGGGCAATTCCCGCCGAATAAGAACTTCGGATCCGCCGTAGCGATCGATCTGAATGGCTCTCACGATTGAAGACCGGGCCTCGAGGAAAGCTGTTCCATAGCTCCAATGTTAGGCTTCGGATTCAGTGCGAAATTTCCTCTAATGATAGACCTTTAGTGCGATCTCCAAAAATACCAATGGAGAGGATGACCATGAGCATGCTCGCGGCAATAAAGGCAAAAACTCCGGGGGTACCAAACTTTTGAAGGAAAAAAGCGATCATGAAACTTGTAAAGATGGTGGAAAGACGGCTCCAGGAGTAGACGAATCCAACGGCGCGTGCCCGGATGCGTGTGGGAAATAGTTCAGCCTGGTAGGCATGATAGGAATAAGACAATAGATTATTAGAGAGAGTTATGAGTATCCCGAAAGTGATTAGCCATGCGCTGCTGGTGTGCCGCGCAAACAAGAGTCCGAACGTTGCTGTGCCAATTGCAGCGCTTACGATTTGCCATTTGCGTTCGAACTTATCGGCAATTCCCATGCACAACAACGGGCCCAGGGGATAAACCATGGCGAT
>JAUTXJ010000143.1 GCA_030838075.1 Acidobacteriaceae bacterium | reverse complement strand
GTACGAAAACGTCTTGCCGACGCGGGCTATTTGATCAATCCAAAGTTTGAGCGTGGAAGGAATGCTAAAATTGTGCATAGGCACGCCGAAGACATACTCGTCGGCTTGCTCGAGGTCATTTATTAGCGAGTCCGAGGCAGCGAGTGCCTGCCTTTGCGCTGCGGTGCGGGATCCTTCCGGGGTGTATGCTGCGCCCACCCAGGACGCGTCGACCACCGGCAGGCTCAGGGTGGTCAGGTCACGCTCGATAATTTTGCCGCCTGGATGAGTCTTGAGCCAGCTCTCAGCGAACTTGGTGGTGAGCTTTCGGGATATGGATCGCTCTCCCATGGGACTAGAATCGAGTTTCAGTAAGGTTGACATTGTGATTTGCCTCCAATCATCAGATGCAGCATAAGCAACAACTGTCGCATACTATATCACGACATTCGTATTTTAAACAACAAACGATGTTTTGCGGTATAATTGGCGGGTGGAGGGTGAGACATGCTTCATTCGGAATGTGAAAAACTTGATCCTCGCATCCGCAGGACCCGACAGCTGCTCCAAGATGCACTACGCACCCTGTTGATACAAAAGGAGTTTGACAAGATTTCGGTACAGGATATTACCGAAGCCGCCACGGTAAACCGCGCTACCTTTTATGCGCACTACGAGGATAAGTTCGCGCTGCTGGGCGAGCTAATCCGCGTTACGTTTCTTGACCTTCTAGCGCAGAGGGGTGCGAAGTTTGACGGCGGGTGTTTTCATGTGATTATCTTGGCGGTCTGCGACTACCTTAGCGACCTGCAAAAATCGCATTCCTTTAACCAGCATCAATTCGAACCATTTGTAGAGGCTACGGTGATCGATCAGATCCGCATCGTCTTGCTGGACGGATTTCAACGTCACCCTGTGGAACGCACCGTCCCTGCTGAGATGATTGCCGCCACGGCAAGTTGGGCGATCTACGGGGCGGTGAAGCAGTGGGTGAACACGGAGGATCGTGTTTCCGCGGAAGAATTCGTTTCCGTTGCAGTGGAGCTGGTAAGGCCGATCGTGATGGTGGGAATTGCGCCGGTTACGCAGATTGAGGTGCCAACGGCTGCTGCGATACAGCATAGCTAAGCGCAAGGCGCAGTTGCGTTGGCGGCGCGGACCGCGTGATTCGATTAGAGTTTCCCTACGCGTTTTAAACTAATATTTTGCGGGGGGGTATCTTCCGCGTCCGGCGGCGTAGCGTCTCGCTCCGCGCGAAAATCGGGTTGGCTTTGCAGCAGGCGCACACAGCGATTCCAGCGCAGAATGCTGTCATCATTTCCCGGTGGACGGATTTTTTCCGCTTCCGCGAAACATTTCATGGCGTCTTCGATGAGCGGCAGCAAAATATGCGCGGAATAGCCGCTGCGCAGCTGCACCTTGGCGCGCCGCTCGTATAACAAACCGTTGTAGTAAGCGCGCTCATAGGGATCACGCAGGCCTTGAAAAATTTCGGCTACTTCGCCGTAGCGATCGCCGGCGTAACCCGAGAACTGATCGGTAATCGACAGTCCCAGCAATCGGCGCGCCAGTTGATGCGCGGAATCGACGGCCAAAATATCCCGGCAGATCGATTCGGCTTCTTCCGGTTCGTTTAAATAGCGGTACAGCTCAGCTTTGGCGATGGCTTCGCCAATGCCTGCCCTGGAAATAGCCTTGAGTTGAGCGTCCATTAGAACCTCCCGAGCTGCAGACACAATACTCTCTTAGCCCGCCTGATTGCGTTTCTCGCTGGGTCCCCGCATCTTGCGGAACAACATGGTCAGAGGATCGTAAAATTCATCAACCACCCGCTCCTTCAGCGGGATGATGGCGTTATCCGTGATGTGAATCGATTCCGGGCAAACCTCGGTGCAGCATTTCGTAATGTTGCAAAAACCAAGGCCCAATTCATCTTTCAGCAAGCCCACGCGGTTTGCGCCGTCCAGCGGATGCATTTCCAGCCCGGCCACGCGCACAAAAAAACGTGGCCCGGCGAATTGTTCTTTTTTGTCGTGATCGCGCAGCACGTGGCAAACGTTCTGGCACAAGAAACACTCGATGCACTTGCGAAATTCCTGCACACGGTCGACGTCCAGCTGCGATATTTTCCAGTCGGCGCCGGGTCTGGGCTGAAATGGCGGAATTTTTTTGTTTACGCGGTAATTCCACGAAACGTCGGTGACCAGGTCTTTAATTTTCGGAAACGACTTCATGGGCATCACGACGATGGGCTCGTCTTTGGGAAGCTCATCCATGCGCGTTTTGCAGGTCAGCCGTGGGCGGCCATTTACTTCCGCGGAGCAGGAACCGCACTTCCCTGCCTTGCAATTCCAGCGCACGGCGAGATCCGGCGCGAGGTGTCCCTGAATGTAGTGCAGCGCGTCTAGCACCACCATACCGGGCGCAACCGGAACTTTGTAGTCCGTCAACGCTCCGCCGCTGGCGTCGCCGCGGAACACGCGCAAGACTGTTTCAGCCATCGCTGGTTTCTCCGTTCCGGTGCTCATCGCCACAAAAGCTAGACGTGAAATTCACATGCCATGTTACTGCTGCGCCGCCAAAACTTCTTTCAAGTCATCGGGCATGGGTGGAATCGGCAACTCGCGCCGAACTACTTCGCCATTTTCTTGCACGATGATGTTGTGCTTCTGGCCCCACGCTTTATCGAGATCGGGGTAATCTATGCGGCTATGTGCGCCCCGGCTTTCGGTGCGGGCCATGGCGCTCTTCGTAACGGCTTCAGCAATGATGAGCATGGATTTCAGCTCGCCCACAAGGTGCCAGCCGGGATTGTACATGCGCGAGCCTTCCACGGTGGCGGCTGCCGCTCGCGCTTTGAACATTTGCAATTCGTTGAGTGCACGCTCGAGATCTTCCGCGTTGCGATAAATCCCCACGAGGCTCTGCATCACGGTCTGCAAATCGCGATGAATCGCGTAGGGGCTTTCGCCCTTATTTGAAAATGGCGCGAGCAATTCGCGTTCAGCGTTCTGCATTTGCGCGTTGTCCAGCGAGGAGTAAGCAGTTTGTTTGGCAAGCGCGGCGGCAGCCATCCCGGCGCGCCGCCCGAACACCAGCAAGTCGGAGAGCGAATTGCCGCCCAGGCGATTTGCTCCGTGCAAACCTGCGGCACATTCACCCGCGGCAAAAATTCCCGGCATCGAGGACTGCCCGGTTTCCGCCTCGACGCGAATGCCGCCCATCATGTAGTGACACGTCGGGCCGACTTCCATCGGCTCCTTAGTGATGTCCACATCCGCCAGTTCCTTGAATTGGTGATACATGCTGGGCAATTTTTTCTTCACGTATTCGGCGGGCTTGTGGGAGATATCCAGGTACGCGCCGCCATGCTCCGTGCCACGCCCTTCACGCACTTCGGTATAAATGGAACGCGCCACGACATCCCGGGTGGAAAGCTCCATGCGCTTGGGGTCGTATTTTTCCATGAAGCGCTCGCCTAATTTGTTGCGCAGGATGCCGCCTTCGCCGCGCACCGCTTCGGTAACCAGAATTCCCTGCACGCCGGGAGGCCATACCATACCAGTGGGATGAAACTGCACGAATTCCATGTCCATCAACTCCGCGCCCGCTTCGTAAGCCAGCGCCATGCCGTCTCCGGTGTACTCCCAGGAGTTGGATGTGACGCTCCATGCTTTGCCGATTCCGCCGGTGGCAATCACGACAGCTTTGGCTTTGAAGACAATGAAGCGGCCATTTTCGCGCCAGTACGCGAAGGCGCCCGCAAAGCGGCCATTTTCCACCAGGAGGCGCGTGACGGTGCATTCCATGTAGCAATCGACGCCCTGCTGCACGCCGCGATCCTGCAGCGTTCGAATTAGTTCCAGGCCGGTGCGATCGCCGACATGGCACAAGCGCTTGAAGGTGTGGCCGCCAAAGGCGCGCTGCAAAATCGCGCCATTTTCCGTGCGATCAAAAAGCGCTCCCCATTGCTCCAGTTCACGCACACGGTCCGGCGCTTCCAGCGCGTGTAACTGCGCCATGCGCCAATTGTTGAGAAATTTTCCGCCGCTCATGGTGTCGCGGAAATGTACTTTCCAATTGTCCGCGGGATCCACGTTAGCCATGGCCGCGGCGATGCCGCCTTCGGCCATTACAGTGTGGGCTTTGCCCAGTAGCGATTTACAAACGACTCCTACCGAAGCGCCTTGAGCTAAGGCTTCAATCGCCGCGCGCAGTCCCGCACCGCCTGCGCCGATGATCAATACATCGTGTTCGCGAACCTCATAATTTGTGGTCACAGAATCCTCAGGTCGCGAATCAGGCCGCTAGCCACGAGGCGGATGTATAAATCCGCCGAGCCTACGGAGATCAAGCTGGCCCACGCGAATTGCATGTGGCGCTCATTCAGGAAGGAGAAACCGCGCCAGGCGGCTGCTCGCGTTGTTCCGAAGGATACGCAGGAAAAGCAATCCAACTTGCCGCCGGCCAAATGCCGCAGCGAATGGCACGACAGCGTGTAAATGGAAAGCAAGATAATGTTGAGCAACAGAATCAGGCTGCCCACGCCAATGCCAAATTGCCCGTCGAAGAAAAAACCTTTGATCGCGTCGTGCCACAGAAAAACCAGAAAAATAATCGCGAGATAAAAAAAATAGCGATGCACATTTTGCAAGATAAATGGAAAAGCCGTTTCGCCGTGATATTTGCGGTTGGCCGGCTCGCCCACGGCACACGCCGGCGGATCGAGAAAAAATGCGCGATAGTAAGCCTTGCGGTAGTAGTAACAGGTGGCACGAAATCCGAGGGGACCGGCTAGCACCAGCAGAGCGGGAGAGAGCGGCCACCAGTGATGCTGCGGATCGATGAGCGGGGAATAAAAAGGCGAAAGATAAGGTCCCCAAGAATAGTAAGCGTTTTCAAAAGCCCGCCACGTGGCGTAAACGCCAAAACCACCGAGCAGAATGAATACTGGTACAAGTTCGGTCCACCACGAATCGCGACGCAAAGTAGCGCCGAGACCCGCTTCCGGCAAAGGAGTTGGCGTGCCAGCCATGCAGGTACCTCCGAGTGAAGTAGCCTATGCAAAAAACTGAATTTTTGAAACGAAATTATCTGGAAACGCAAAAATAACAAACAATGAAAAACTCGGGGCATAGTTTCGCGGTCGAACGGTTACAAAATGCTTTCGATCTCGGCGTCCAGCGCGACGTGGGTCACGGGTTCGGCATTGATGGTAAAGGTCATGCCATCGAGATCGTCGAAGTGAAAGAAACGGCTGATGTGGTAATCCTCGTCATAACTGGAAAAAAGCTGCTCGGTCTCGCTGCGGCTTAGATTAAATGCCGTGAGCGGCACGGGGGTGCCGAAGTCACCAGCCAGGGCGCGGTAGCGGTCCACGAGTTGTCGCAACGGCAGCATGGGGGCAAGCCGGGTAGCTTCGGAGGTCATAAATCGCTCTCCTTGGGCCGAGTGTACTGCTACGCTTGCGATTAATAAAGTATTCAAAATGCCGTTATAATGCGCCAGTCCAAACAACTCCCGCCATCCGGGAACCCTTGCTGCG
>JAUTXJ010000139.1 GCA_030838075.1 Acidobacteriaceae bacterium | reverse complement strand
GGCTTCTTCCTGCAGAGTAAGCTCCAGTTTCAGGCCGGCGGCTTCCAGAACATTAGCGATATATTCGCTGCCGGTTTTTCCTGCCTCGCCATGTTCGGCGATCAGGCGGCGGCGCAACTGATCGATTTCCGCGGGCGTCCATTTCTGCACGCCAATCTGACGGGCAGTTTGCAGGATGAGCGATTTTTTTGTGCTGGACGATTCGTTCATCGATTCGAAGCCTGCTCCCCGGCAAGAAGATGACGGTACTTAATCACATTATTATTGTGCTCCGCCAGCGTGGCGCTGAAGAAATGGCCACCCTGGGTGTTGGCGACGAAATACAGATAATTGGTGTGCGCGGGCTGATAGGCGGCGCGCAGAGAGGCTTCGCCGGGATTACCGATGGGGCCCGGGGGCAGTCCAGTGTGGGTATAGGAATTGTAGGGTGAATCGATGTGCAGGTCAGCGGTGCTGATTGTGCCGTTGTAGCGACCCTGTTGTTCGAGCGCGTAGATGATGGTGGGGTCGCACTGTAGGAGCATGTTTTTATGCAAGCGATTTTCGAACACACCGGCGACCAGGGGGCGTTCTTCAGGCTTGGGTGTTTCGCGTTCGACCAGGGAAGCCAGCGTGACGACGGCGGCGACTGGGCGGGTGCTAGGAGGGTTATTCGCTACTGGCGAGGAATCTGTGGGAGCCGCTTCCGTAAACGCGCCGGAAGTGGTCATTTTGTCGCCGGAGGAAGCGACGGTGGTGACGGCAGTCCATTCGTCTTTAAATTTCTTGACCATTTCGGTGGTGAGGGCGGTGGCGGACGGATGACGCGATAGATGATAGGTGGCGGGGAAGAGGAAGCCTTCCAGGGTTGCGGCTTGAGGGACGATGTCGTGAATCAAGGCAGGATCTTTGGCGGCGCGCAGAAAATCGCTGGCGGACATGAAGTTTCCGGTTTCGAGGTCGTGGGCGATATCGAACATGGTTTCGCCCTCGCGTACGGTGAAAGGTTGCTCGAATATCTGGCCGTTGGCGAGCTTCCAAAAAACGTCGTGAGCGGAGGCCGCGCGATCGAAGAAATATTCGCCGGCTTGGAGGGAACGACGGGGGTGGCGGCGAGCGTAAAACTCAAAGGCGAGCGAGCTGCGCACGACACCTTTTCGTTCGAGAAGGCGCGCGACGCCGCGACTGGACGAACCGTGGGGAACTTCGACGAAAACTCCCTTGGAGCTAAAACCCTGGTACGGGTAATTAATGGAATACCAGAGCCACGCGGCGGCGGCCGCCGCGATCAGCACAATAAAAAGTAGTAACTTGCCCACAGCTGAAACTCCGCAATGGAGCGCTGGTTCGCGCTCGTAATTTAGATGCTTTACACCAGCGAGAATGCTACCGCTGTAAATATTCCTTCAACATAACGGCGGCGGCAAGAGCGTCAACCGACAATTTGCCTTCCGTCTTGGGCTTTCGCTTTGGCGTATGCAGATCTTTGCCTGACGTCATGCGAACGGGCGCATTCATGGGCCTGCCGCCTTGCTCTTCAAGGAGACGCTGGGCTTCCCAGCTGGTGAGACGCTCATCGACCATTTCGACTGGCAGGCCGATTTGTTTGCGGACGCGCTCAGCAAAACGGGAAGCTTCTTCGGCCATTTCACCATGGGAGCCGTCGAGACGCAGAGGAAGGCCCACAATGATTTGCGTTACGCCTTGCTCACGAGCGAGTTCGCGGAGGCGCCGCATATCTTCGTTCCGATTGATGCGTTCCAAAGTGGCCAGCGGCTTGGCGAGGCGTGCTTCAGCGTCAGCGATGGCCAGGCCAATTCTTGCGCGGCCATAATCCAGCGCCAATATGGTGGCGGGTTTAGCTTGATTTTTGGAAGTGAGCAACTGCGTCACCTTAATAGTATACCGGGTGACGCGGCAGAGGCCCAAGATTACCGTTGGCGGCCGCGGGTGCCTTTTTGCCAGTCGTTCCAAAGGCCCATGGATTTCATTTGCTGATCGAGGCCGCTTTCTTTCAGCAGTGCTTCGAGTTCGGCGCGGGAGAGGCGCTTGCCGAAGGGAGTGTGACGATCGGCGAGTCCCCAGGTGGTGAGCGCCGCGATGACAGTGTTCAGCTTTAGCTCACGAACATCAATCTTGTCGAAAGTGTCGGACGCGGCGTGGTAATTGGGAAGGTAGTTGGCTTCCTCCTGATTGGCCACGAGAGTGGGGACCCCTTCGATCAGGAAGTCGAAGTGGTCGGTGCCGGTCTGGGCGTCAGTGGTGTGGCGATTTACGTCCCAGGAGTCGAGCGGTTTGAGGACTTCGCGCACGGCGGTGGCGAGGTCGGCGCGGCCACCTAATGAATAGCCGGTGACGCGGCCGATGCCAGAGTCAAAAATAATCACGGCTCGAATTTTGTCGAGGTCCGCGCGGTGGGTTTTTACGTAGGCCCACGAGCCGAGCAGGCCTTGTTCTTCGCCACTGAATAGAATGAAGCGGATGGTGCGGCGCGGGCGCAAACCAGTGGCTTTCAGTACGCGAGCCGCTTCGATGACGAGAGCGGCGTTGCAGCCGTTGTCTAGGGCGCCGGTGCCAAGGTCCCAGGAATCGAGATGCGCGCCGAGAATTACGCTTTCGTCCGGCTTTTCGTAGCCGGGGATTTCAGCGACTACGTTTTTCTGGTCGATGGGCGGTCCGATTTTGTTGGGCATGGAGAAGCGCGCGTGAATTTTTCCAGGGTAAGCGAGCACGGTGCGCGAAAGCCTGAGAGCGTCTTCGCGGGCGACGATGGCTTGAGGGATTTTTTCGAGTTGGCCGTCGCCGGTGTTGGTGTGGCGATAGAGAAGGAGGCGTTCACGGGCGCCTTCCCAGAGGATTGCTGCGGCATCGGCTTTGATGGCGCGTTCGATGATGTCTGGAGGGCGCGCGTATTCGTTGGATAGATCCGCCCAGGTGGTCCCCAGATCAGTGTGGACGAGGAGGATGGCGCCTTTGAGATGGACGGCGGCAGCGGTGAAGTCCTGCGGCGTGCCATATCCGATGTCTACAATATTGGCTTCGATACCGGATGGAGGCGCGGCTGGGGACCATCCGACACTTACGATACGCAGAGGGAATTTAATTTCGCCGAGTAATTCGAGGCGCGTGTCGCCTTCGGCCCAGGTTAGCGGGAGTTGATATTTTTCGGTGTGTACGTCGACGCCGGCCGCGCGGAATGCGGACGTTGCCCATTGGACGGCGCGGTCCATGGCGGGGGAACCGGTTACGCGACCTCCGATTTCTTCAGTGAGGCGGCGAAGATTTTCTTGTAGGGGGGAGGGGCCGAGGATGAGGGGCAAGATTTTTGCGGTGACTTCGGCGCAGGACGACGAGACGTCAGTCGTGCAGGTGGCTGCAGATGGAGTTTGAGTGCGATGGAGTGGGTCGTTTTCGGTTGAGGAGTTGGGCTGCGGGATTTGGGCCTGGCCGTGAGATGCGAGAGCGAGGGTACAAATCAGAATAATTAACAGCGTGGCGCGGCGGCGCATTTGGGAGCCTTTTTTGGACGTGAAGCCAAGATTTTAGATTGCGGCGGATTATACCGAAAGAGGGAAGAGGGCGGGTAATGCGCCAAGTACCGCAGGGGAATCAGAAATTCCAAATTTTGCCTTGTTGCGGAATTCGATTCGATGATTGGAAGAAATCGGGGCACACCGAGACCTACCTTACAAATCGAGGGTGAATCACTCTTCCCGTTTTTGTGGGCTTTTGTGACGTGCGATCCGGGGATTCCGATCGATTTAAACAAACCTCCGGGGTCTCCGCAGACTCAGCAGAGTTAGTTTTTCGGGGCTAGGGTGGGATTAAGGATGCAGTCGGCTACGCGGGCGACGCTTACCATTTCGGCGACGTCGTGGACGCGGACGATGTGGGCGCCTTGCAAGATGCTGGCGGTGACGGTCGCGGCGGTGCCCCAGATTCTTGATTCTGCTGCGGCCCCGGCGGGGCGCGGCGATGGTGGGGACTTGGCGTCTTGGGCGAGAATTTTGCTGATGAAACCTTTGCGGGAAGTGCCCACGAGTAACGGGAATCCGAGTTTTGCTAATTGTGGTAGCTTCGCAAGCAACTCGTAGTTTTGGGCGTAGCTTTTTCCAAAACCGATGCCGGGATCGAGAATGATCTGAGAATTGGGGACGCCGGCTTTGCGGGCTATGGAGAGGGATGCGCGCAGGCCGTGGGCTACGTCTTTCAGTGGTTCACGCGCGAAAGGCTTTTGCTGCATGGTTTGCGGTTCTCCACGCATGTGCATGAGGATCAAAGGGACGCGCGCGCGGGCGGAAATTTCGGCGATGCGAGGATCGTGTTTCAGGCCGCTGACGTCGTTAATTATTTCCGCGCCGCTTTCGATGCCCTTGGCGGCGACTTCGCCTTTGCGGGTGTCTATGGAGATGGGGATTTTCAAGCGCGTGCGTAATGCCGCCAACACTGGGGCGAGGCGACTCCATTCTTCTTCGGCGCTGATGCCGAGGGAGCCGGGGCGGGTGGATTCGGCGCCAATGTCGATTAGGTCGGCGCCGTCGCGTTCCATTTGCAACGCGTGTTGCACGGCCTTTTCTTGAGATAAGAAATTTCCGCCGTCGGAAAAACTGTCGGGCGTTACGTTCAACACTCCCATTACGAGGGTGCGCGGACCTAGAATGAGGATCTGTGAGCGCAATTTCAGGCGGAATTTGCTACGCGAAATCATGGCACGGGCAGTTTAATGCAAATCGGGGGATGTTTATTTGGATGAGCGGGAAAACAGGACGGCTTTCGCGCAGGCAGACTAATCCAAATCAATGTCGCGGAGTGGTTTTCCCGCGGGTGCGTCCTTAGCCTTCTTCATGGCTTCTTCGAACTTTTTGGCGAGGATGTCTTCTTTGTTGTGTTCGAGATTCCAGGAGTCGCGAAATTTATCTTCGCGATTGCGTTGCTGCTCATTCAAAATGCCTGCGGCATCGGTGAGGTCGACGTTTGGGCCGGTTTTAGGGGGCGTTTCGTGAGAAAGTACCGCGCCAAAAACGGCGTCGACCACCAGTTTCGAGTGGCAGCATGGGCAAGTGACGTTGAGGTTGTCTACATTTTGCTTGGCCATGGAAAGTATTCTACGCCTTTTTGGCGAGCAGTTAGAAGTAGCCATGGCAACACTGTGCGGTGGTCAGAATATGCTGGCCGACGATACTTCCGGCTTTCTGTAACAAACCTCGCTTTATTAACAATCATTTCCACCCTGTGTCTATGCGGTATTTTCTATCCGTGCACAGGCTATATCGGGGGCGATTGACCCTTTTGGCCTGTATAGCAACAATAAATGCATGACTGAGCTGGCAATCGATATTGAAAATCTGACCAAGGATTACCCGTACGGCTTTCTTCATCTGAAGAAGAGGCGCTCGCTAGAAAGCCTGACCATGCAGGTGCAGGCGGGCGAAGTATTTGGTTTTTTGGGGCCGAATGGTGCGGGTAAATCTACGACGATCAAATTGTTGATGCGGCTGATTTTTCCTACAGCGGGATCGGCGCGAATTCTTGGGAAGCCGATCAGCGATATTGAAATGCATCGGGATATCGGCTACCTCCCGGAGCAACCTTACTTTTACGATTACCTGACCGCCGCGGAATTACTGGATTATTTTGCGCGCTTTCATGATTTTACCGCGGCAGAGAGACGCGAGCGTGTGCAGCGCATGCTCAAGAAAGTCGGACTGGAGTCCGCCGGGCGAATTCAGTTGCGGAAATATTCGAAGGGGATGTTGCAGCGGGTGGGACTGGCGCAGGCGATTTTGCATGATCCGGCGGTGGTGGTGCTAGATGAGCCGATGTCCGGGCTGGACCCGGTGGGACGGCGGGAAGTACGCGACATTATTCTGGAATTAAAAAAACAGGGAAAGACGGTTTTATTTTCGACGCACATTTTGTCCGACGCGGAAATGTTGTGCGACCGGGTGGGCGTGATTGTCGGCGGGAAGTTGCAGGGAGTTGGGGCGCCGAGCGAACTTGTGGGAGTGAAAGCGCAAGGGATGGAAATTCTGTTTGAGTTGCCGGCGGACGCCGCGAGCGGAGGCGAGTTGCTGGCGCAGGCCACACGGACCGGAGACCGGTATCGCCTGCAAGTAGAAGAGAGCGGATTGTATACAGCGATGGAACGGCTCGGTGCGGCTGGCGCGAAGATATTGTCGGTGACACAGGTGAAACCATCGCTGGAAGAATATTTTATGCATCTGGTGGAAGCTGATCGCGCGCAATCCGCGGCAGTGGAAGTGAGAGCAAAGTGACGCGCATCGGAACAGTGGCGCTAAATACGTTTCGCGAAGCGGTGCGCGATCGGGTGTTGTACAACCTGGTGTTTTTCGCGTTGGTGATGATGGCGGCGGCGATTCTGGTAGGGCAAATATCCATCGGCATAGAACAGATTGTGATTGTCAGTTTGGGGTTGAGCGCAATTTCCATCATTGGATTGCTGATTTCGGTTTTTATTGGCGTGGGATTGGTGTCGAAAGAGATCGACAAACGGACATTGTATGCGTTGCTGGCCAAACCGTTGCGGCGCTGGGAATTTATTTTAGGAAAATTCGCTGGGCTGGTGCTGACGTTAACCGTGAACACTGCGGCGATGGCTGCGGGTCTATTTCTGGCGTTGTTTTACGTGAAGCGTTCGCTCGAGCAGGCAGACACGGTGGTGTTGATAGCGGTGTATTTCATTTTACTGAAGCTGGCGCTGGTGGTGGCGCTAGCGATGCTGTTCTCGTGCTTTACCACGCCGTTGCTGGCGATCTTGTTTACGGCGGGACTTTACATCGCGGGATTATTTGTTCACGAGATGCGTGGATTGCAGGGCGGCTTGATTGATCCCATGTTGGGCCGTTTGCTGCGGTGGATTTCTTATCTGCTGCCGAATTTCGAGAATTTCGATGTGATGGGCGCCGCGGCGCATGGGCGGGTTATACCGGGCGCGCTAATAGCACAGAATACGGCTTATGCCGTGGTTTATTGCGCGATTGTATTGGCGGTGGCGATGGCGATTTTTTCGCAGCGTAACCTGAAATGAGTTCAAAGAACTACATAGCGTTGTTCCTGTTCGTGCTGCTGGGCTTCGCGGGTGTGTGGCGCTTGCAGGAACGCATTGACGTGCAACAAAGCGAGGTGGCGAGAGAAGACGACCAGTTGATGCTGCGCTCCAGCAAACTGGTGAAGGGCTTGAGTTTGGAATACGCGCCACTGGTGGCGGACATCTATTGGACGCGGGTGGTGCAATATTTTGGGAATAAGCAAGCCGAGAACCAAGTTGATTTGAGGCTGCTTTGGCCGCTTCTGGATGTTACGAGTGTGCTCGACCCGCAGCTGATGCCCGTTTATCATTTCGGGTCCACGTTCTTGAGTGACGCATCGCCGCGTGGGGCTGGGCGGCCCGATCTGGCGGTGGAGTTGCTTGAACGCGGGCTGAGAGCGAATCCTGATGAGTGGCGGCTATATTACGATTTGGGGTTCGTCTATTACTTCGATATGAAGGATTATGCGAAGGCGTCTGCAGCGCTTTACGAGGGCAGCAAGAATCCAAAAGCATTCATCTGGATGAAAGCGATGGCTGCGAAGATCGCCACGGAAGGCAATTCGACGGAGACTTCCAATTTTCTATGGCAAGACGTTTACAACACCACCAAGGATCCGCTGGTAAAGCAAAATGCGTTGAGGCATTTGCAATTGTTGCGGGCGGAAGACGATCGCAAACAGATTGATGTGCTGGCGGACGAGTACCAGAAACGGTTTGGTCGGCGGCCGGTACGCATGAGTGAGTTGGTGCAGAGCGGGCTCTTGCGTAGAGAGCCTGTGGATGCATTGGGGTATCCGTATATTTTGTCGGAAGCTGGGAGGGCGGAGCTTAATTTGAAGACTCCGCTGAGGGATAAGTGGATTAAGGCGCCGGGGAGTAAGTAACGGCGAGTAGCAAAGTAAGGCCATCTGAAAATTTCGGATTCGTTCGCACAATCCTCGCGGCCAACTACGACGTGTGTACACCGAGTGGCAAAATTCGAGATTTAAACCCCAACGTTTAGGCAAATTTTCAACACGGATCAGGGCGTTTCGTTTGAGGCGAACAACGGCCGAGCGGGACGGTGCTGTCTGGAGCTACTGGGAGGTGCAGAGAAGAGTCATTTGTGGGTCGATGAGAAGTTTGCGCGGTGAGGTTGATGAGGTGAAATGAAATTGAGTTTCAGGGCCGGCGGCAACTACGGTGCCTAGAAAAACTGGACGGGCGCCGGGGGTGCTTGCGTATAGGGGGACCCTGTCGATGAAAGATTTCGGTACGTTTTCTTGAAAGAGTTTTCCTCGTATGGAGTAGTCGGCACCGCTGTCACTTTTGTGAACGGTGAATTCCGCGCGGTAGTGGGGAATGCCAGTGCCCTGGATCCATTGCTCGAAAAACCACTCCATCGAATGACCGCCTTCGAGGTCCATCGAGGGAGTCATCACCGCTTCAATTTCACGCCGCAAATCCTGGGTGGAAAGAGCGCGGTACGCGTATTTTGTGACCAACGTGCGGAGCAGAGCGTTGAAGCGCGCGTCGGGATTGGCCCCCGTTTGGCGCAGCATTTCCCGGAGCATGTGAATAACCCACGCGCCTTTGGCGTAGATGAGATCGTCGTAAGCGTCGGGAGATTTCGAGGAATTGAGGCGGGTACCGAGGGCCAGAGCGCCAATTTCGCCGGCGGGTTGATCCGCGTTAGGAGCTTTTTCGATGAGTCTCTGGCGGTAGCGCTGGAGCCAGACGTGAAGGGTGTGATCGGGGTTCTTGTGCATGTCGGCGAAGAGCAACGCCAGATAGTTGGCGATGGCTTCGTCGATCCACTGATCGCGGTAACTCGACCATCCGACAACGTTACCCCACCATTGGTGAGCAACCTCGTGAAAAGGCACCAACTCGGTGAAGTGTTCCTGACTGCTGCTGGAGAGGCCGGCGCGACGCTGCACATCAGCGGAGAGAAAGGAGTAGGTGGAAATGTAGAGTAGGCCAGGCCAACCTTGCCCGAACGTTCCTGGAATTTGTGAGACGCTGAGATTGCGAAAAGGGAAAGGTCCGCTGTAGTTTTCGTAAAAGCGAATGGAGGAGTCGATGTCTTTTCCCAGCTGTTTGAGAGCGATAGCGGGGTTGGGAGGCAAGGGTTGAAGATTCTGATTCATATCCAATCCTGGGCGACGAGGGCCTGCGCCTAGTAGTTCAGGAGTAACTCCGTTAGCCAAGCGCTTGGCTAGCTGTTGCTCTACCTGGCGATTGGCATACACGTCGATGGAATAATTCGCGGAGGTTACGGATGAGGATGCGTATTCGCCAAGATTAAAGCCGGCGACGGAGACGGGTTTCTCGGTTTTCCAATGCCCCACACGGGAGTCAGCGTCTTCATGCTCGTCGAGTTTTGTGCCAGTAGCGACCAGCCGCAATTTCCTTGGCCAGCGCATGGTCAAGTCGTATGGGGCGAAATCGGCGGAGTCACCGAAATGCGGGTACCAACTTTCACGGGCGCTCACGAAGAAGACGTCATTGCCGGCATCGGCGATGATGTTGCCACGATAGTGGAAGTGAATAGAAAATTCACTGTCGCGCGCGAGGGCGTGGGGAAGCACGACGAACAGGAAGTCGTTGCCGCGTACGCTGCGCTCTTGCGGGGTCATGTCTTCATTCTGAAAATATTCGAGCTTCTGACCATCCGCGGCGGTAACGGATTCCACATTTAATTCACGGGACAGAGCGAAAATTAAAAAACGATGGCTTGCGCCGAGGGCGCGAAGATTTACGGTGGTGGTAGCGTCGAGCGAGTGATCGGGGAGGATGGAAGTCTCGATAGCGTAGTGCAGGGCGCGAAAATCCGGCGCCATGGGGCTGGTGTCTGGGACTTTGTAGGAGGCCCAAACATCGTAGAAGGTGGAGCCCGCGGTGGTGTGCACCTGCCCTAACAGGAAGGGCTCGGCGCGCATGGAATCCAGAAGCACGTCGAAGGGGCCGGTGGCGATGCCGTCGAGACTGGCGTAGAAGTACGGCGGCGGCGTCGGGAGCAGAGTGCCACAAAAAATACGCAAGGACTGAGTGGGATTGAGATGAGAGAGAACTGGCTCCCAATGGGACGCGGCTGCGGAGTCTGATTCCGGCTTGAGGCCGACCGCCTGGAGCTGCTGTAACAGGTCGGCAAAAGTTGTGTCCGTGAAGCGGATGTAGGCGCTGGCAAAATCCTGGTCAAGGATAGGTGAGTCCAGGAAGCGAGCCATTTGCTGCTTTTCGATGGTGTCGCGGGGGAGAGCGAGAATATGGCCGCGGCCGGCAAAGACAACGCCGGTGATTTCGTTATCGAGAGGCGCAAAAAAAATCAGCTCACCTTGATCGAAAGAAATTTTGGCATCGCCGCGATGCAGCTCGATGCGATGTTCGGGCTTAATTTGATAAGCGGAAGCCGGGTCGAGGCGCAGGGCATTGAGGGCATCGTAATGTTGATGGGCGGTTCGCGATGTGGGATGCGAGGGTGGGGCTGCTGTAAGGGCGCACAACAGGAAGAAGGCTGCTGCGAGCCTCATGGAGAAAGTGTAGTCATTTTGGGCGTTGTGGAACAAGAGTACGCGACCGCTCAAGATGCGCAGGTTGCGTTTGCTGATGGAACAAGGGTGTGTGGGGAAAAATTCAAAGCTTTGCAGGGCGGGTAAAATGGGAGGCATGGGGCTTCCCTCTATTGGACGCGGATATCGAGCCGTGGTGTTTAGTGTTGCATTCGCGCTGGGAAGCGTCGGGGTGTGGGCGGACACCATTGTCCTGAAGAATGGGCACCGGATTTCCGCCAGCAATGTGGTGGAAATAGGCGACAAGATTCAGTACGAAACCAGCGTAGGAGAATTGAGTCTTCCCAAATCCATCGTCGACCACGTAGAGAAAGGCAGTTACGTATCCAATATGGCGATCACTCCGCCGGTCATGGATACAGCGCGCGGCAACGGCGGAGAAATAGAGCACGCGGTAATACATGGTGGTTCGATTGACCGCGAATACATCGCGAAGCTGGAGTCTGAAACGCGCAGCGGTTCCGCGGCAGCGGGAATGGATGCCGCGGTTGGGCATCATGCGGCGGCCAGCTTCGAGCTCGCGCACGGGGACATGGATCGTGCGCTGGCTGACGAGCGAACGGCACTTACGTATGCGCCAGATGAAGCGCTGCTGCTGATGAATGTAGCTTATCTACACTTGCGCAGAAGCGAGTACCGGCAGTCTCTGGATTACCTGGAGCGCGCGCAGCGGAGTGCTCCGAACAATCCAGACGTCGCCAAGCTCTCTGGTTGGGCTTATTACGGGATGAATAAAATGCCGGAGGCGGTGGCGCAATGGAAGCGGGCTTTGGCGCTGCGACCGGATGCGGAAGTACAAGCGGCCCTGGAAAAAGCAGAGCGAGACAAGGGAGAGGAGGAAAGTTACAAGGAAAATGAGAGCGCGCATTTTACGCTGCGCTACAGCGGAAGTGCGGAACCTGCGCTGGCCCGAGAAGTTCTGCGAACTCTGGAAACGCATTACACCAGGATTAATTCGGAGCTGAATTTTGCGCCCCCTGACTCAATTGGAGTGATTTTGTATACACAGCAGGCCTTTGCGGATATAACACGCGCGCCGGGATGGGTGGGGGCGCTGAACGACGGAAGGTTGCGCATTCCAGTGCAGGGGTTGAGCAGCATGACAGAGGAGTTGTCGCGTGTGTTGAAGCACGAGCTGACCCATAGCTTTGTGCAGCAGAAGACCCACGGACGGGCTCCGACGTGGATACAGGAAGGGCTTGCGCAGTGGATGGAAGGCAAACGCAGTGGCGAAAATGCCGCGGCGCTGCTGGAGATTTACGGTGATGGGCACGCGATTTCTCTAGGGAACTTGGAAGGATCGTGGATGGGATTTCCGGGTGACGGGGCGGTTTATGCGTACGCATGGGCGCTCGCCTATTTTGAATATATTGTGCAGGCGAATGGCATGGGGGATATGGAGCGAATACTGGACCGGATTGGGGCGGGGAGTTCGACAGAGAGTGCATTACACGATGTGCTGCACAGCGATTACGACGATCTGATGAGGTCGGGTGCGGATTACTTGCGCAGAACGTACTCGCGGTAAGGCAGCTTTTTAATCCCGACGATTTGATGCTCTAACTGGTGGCCAGAAGAGCCGCAAGAAGCGCCGTGCGGGCGGGCATGGCAGCGGTCAGGATGTGCTCATGAGTGGAGTGCGCGCCATCTCCCACTGCGCCCAAGCCATCCAGCGTGGGGATTCCCAACGCAGCGGTGAGATTTCCGTCGGAGCCTCCGCCCACTACACACTCCTCGAGGGACAAATCGATTTGCGTGGCCAGGGATTTCGCCCGTTTGAATAAAGCTGCGCTCATTTTGCGCTCCAGCGGAGAGCGATTGAAACCGCCGTGGACTTCGAGCCGGGCGCCCGGGAGGCGCGGTCTCAGAGCGCGCAGTTGGCGCTCGATGCGGTTCATTTCCGAGATGCTCGTAGCGCGAAGGTCGAGCACCGCGCGGGCACGATCAGCGATTACATTGGTTCTGGTGCCACCCTGGATGATGTCAGTGTTTACAGTTGTGCCGCGACGCGGGTTATTCCATTTTTGAATTTGCAACACCTGGTGGCAGAGTTCGTGGACTGCATTGATGCCTTCTTCTGGTGCCAATCCTGCATGGGAGGCGCGTCCGTGAACGATAATTTCGGCTTCGCCGACGCCTTTGCGAGCGGTTTTTATCATGCCACGAGGACCGAAGGAGGGCTCCAGGACGAAAACGGCGTCGCTGCGGCGGGCTTCGGTTTCGATTAATTTGCGGGAGGAATCGCTGCCGATTTCTTCGTCGGAGGTCCAGAGAAAAACAATACGTTTGTTGGGGGCGAGATTTAGTTTCTGGAGAGCGTGGTGCGCGAAGAGCGCTTGTACGATTCCAGCTTTCATGTCGAAGGCGCCCGGACCGTAGGCTTTGCCGGCGGCGAGGCGGAAAGGCATTTTTGTTAAGGTGCCAGAGGCGTATACGGTGTCGTAATGGCCGAGCACGAGGAGTTGGCCTTTGGCGCGAGAGGAATTGGACGGGGATACGATGCGCAAATGATCGCCGCGATTTTCTTGCGGAATGCGATGGACTTGTACGTCATATTTGCACCATTCAGCGGCGATGATTCCGCAACAGCGGTCGGCGTGGGCTTTTTCGAGGCTGGGTGATTCGGCGATTACAAAATGGCGAAGGGTGTCGATCATTTCGGGCAACGCTGGCTGAAGGAAGTTTTTGATTTTCTGGGCGACTAAGGGAGCGGGCATTGTGCGAACATGCTAACAATGACGTGATGAATGGGCAACGAGATGGAATAAAGAGGCCGAGATCGACCGAAAGCGCAGCCCGGACAAGGGGAGAGTGCCGGTGGGATATTGCATTTGGGGCACAAGATACGCGTCCGTTGTGGGTGCCTGGTCGCATATAATTGTAAGTTTGCCGGGTAAGCCCGGACGCCGCAGGACTTGAGGTATTCGCGACGGGGGTGCGAATGATTCTGGATACGACGGAAATACAAAGGATTTTGCCGCACCGCTATCCGTTTCTGATGGTGGACGCAATTGAGGAGATGGAACGCGTTAAGCGCATTGTGGGAATCAAGAACGTGACGATCAATGAATCGTATTTTCAGGGGCATTTCCCTGGGAAGCCGATCATGCCTGGGGTGCTGATCATTGAGGCGATGGCACAGACTGGCGGGTTGCTGTTGTTGATGGAGGTTTCGGAGCGCGAGCGGGAGAAGAAGCTTTTGTATTTTGTGGCAATTGATGGGGCGCGATTCCGGCGTCCGGTGGTGCCGGGAGAGCAATTGAAGCTGGAAGTGAAAGTTATTTCGTGGCGTGGGGATTTTTGCAAACTGGATGGACGAGCGACGGTGAACGGGGAATTGGCTGCGGAAGCCATATTGATGTGCAAGATGGTGGACCGCGAGGATCTGGAGAAGCCTAAAGCCGCTGAGCAGATGAGTACGCCTGGTAACTCGCGCGATTGAAAGCAAGAGCAGTTCATCCAGCAGACTAATGCGCCACGGCGGATCGAAGCGTAATTGCCAAAATCGCATGATTGTGACAAGCGGTGTCACGGTTGTACCTAAGGGCTGACAATTTGTGAGCACGCAAACTAAAACTGAGATTCATCCGCAGGCGGTGGTGTCGGCGAGCGCGCAGATTGGGGCACGAGTCAGAATTGGAGCTTACGCGATTATCGGCGAGCATGTGACTTTGGGCGAAGGGTGTTCCGTGGATGCGCACGCGGTGATTCAGGGGCCTTCCACGATTGGACGGCATAATGTGTTTCATCCATTTTGTTCGATTGGCGGCGATCCGCAGGATTTGAAATTTCATGGCGAACAGACGGAATTGATTGTCGGTGATGGGAATACTTTTCGCGAATATGTGACGGTGAGCCGCGGGACGGTGGGGGGTGGGGGAAAAACGACGATAGGGAACGGCACCTTGTTCATGGCCTATTCGCACATCGCTCACGATTGCCATGTTGGCAATGAAACGATTTTCGCCAATGGGGCGACGCTGGCGGGGCATGTGGACGTGGAAGATTTCGCGACGATTGGGGCGTTTTCGCCGGTGCACCAATTTTGCCGCATCGGACGATATGCGTATGTCGGGGCTTCGACCGTGATCACTCAAGATGTGCCGCCGTTTTCACGGGTGGTCACGGAGCGCAGTACCAAGAGTTACGGTGTGAATTCGATTGGGTTGGAGCGTAAGGGATTTTCCAAGGAGCGGCTGCAGGCATTGGGGCGCGCTTATCGATTGCTGCT
>JAUTXJ010000099.1 GCA_030838075.1 Acidobacteriaceae bacterium | reverse complement strand
CGCGATAAGCTCGACTGCTTTCGATACGCGACCGCCGGATTTACCACCAGCGCTCTTGATGGATACGGACTTCGCGATCACTTGCCCGCTCGTCCAACGCCGTAGGCCTCAAATCCGGTTCTTGTCCATCGGCCCGTATCTTTGCTCCACGCTTCCTTCAGACCCCACCTCACGGTGGCGCCCTTGCGCTTCGCTACCCTTCACCTCCATCAGGTTGGGACGGGACATTCACCCGCTAGCTGCCGAACATGCACGGCGTACCGCAAAAAAAGGCAACCCCGTTAGGGGCTGCCTTGTACACAAAATGCTTACCTGTCTTATTCATTGTGACTCACGGCGGGGTTAAGTCAAGAATTTGTATGGATATGGAAAGAGGGGTCGCCCTGCCGTACAACCCCCCCAGAATCAGAGTGGACCCGACGAGATTCGAACTCGCATCTTCTGACGGGACAGTAATTATATAATCGCTTAATTGACATACAACTTTCGCTCGATTTTCAGAATTTAATACTGGGCGCGGCAAGTTTCAAATTGACCGCTACCACGCGCGGCCATGAATTGACGATGCGAGAAGTGTCGGCTTATACTGATTGTTGATCGCGAGTCAGTCCTTGCTTCTCTAAGCTCAAAAGCCTGGATCGCTGAATCCCCCTTTTCCGGGAGCGTTTGTGCTCGCCGATGACGTCTCAGCGTTGTAACCTGTACTTATTGATCCCAAGTTTCCAAGTATTGAAAGGCAACCTGTATGAGTGAAGGTACCGGGAAAACCGCCGAAAGCACGCCGGAAAACACGAATCAAGCTGCCGCTGAAGCGACTTGCCGCCGCGAGCTGGACCTGGAAATTCCCGCGGACGAAGTTTCCAAAGCCATGGAACGGGTGGCCAAAGAATTCGCAAAGGTCGCGCGGGTGCCGGGCTTTCGGCCTGGCAAAGCCCCGATTACGTTAATTCGCCGGCGTTTTGCGGACGACATCAAAGGGGAAGTGCTGCAATCGTTGGTACCCGAGAGGGTGGAAAAGGCTGTCAACGAGCAGAAACTTACGCCGGTATCACAACCGAAGGTCGAACAACTGGACTTCAATGATGGCCAGCCGCTTAAATTTCGAGCCGTGTTCGAAGTGCTTCCCGAATTTGAGCTGGGCAATTATAAGAATCTGCAACTCGAGATGCCGGTGATGGACGTCGTGGATGAGGATGTCACCAAAACGCTTGAAGACATGCGCGAACGTGCCGCGGCATTTGCTCCCGCCGAGGGCCGTGCTGTGCAGGACGGCGATTTCGTGCAGCTAAAACTCACTGGTACCCCCGAAGGTGAAGGCGAACCGCTGCAGGCTGACAGCGTGCTGTGTCACATTGGCGCGGAAGAGACCATGGCACCATTCAACGAAAATCTTCGCGGCGTGAATATTGGGGACCACAAGGATTTTGACGTTCCGTATCCTGCGGATTATCCCGATGCGAAGCTCGCGGGCAAGACCTATCATTATTCCGTGGATGTGCTGGGCATCAAAACTAAGAAGCTTCCCGAGTTGAATGATGAATTCGCCAAGGACGTTAGTGATGCGACCACGCTGGATGAACTAAAGAAAAAAATTCGCGAAGGCCTGGAACACCAGCGCGATCACAAACAGAAAGATTTGTTGCGCGAAAAGGTTCTGGGCGAAATCGTGAAGTCGCATGACTTCCCTGTACCGCGGTCGCTGGTCGAGCATCAAATGGATGTGCGCCTGGAGCGTGTAGTCCGCTCCCTGGCGCAACAAGGTGTCGACCCGCGCGCGGTGAATATCGATTGGGTTTCGCTGCGAAAGCGCAATGAAGATCGCGCGAAGGACGATGTGAAGGCCGAGCTGATCGTAGACCGCATCGCGACTGCGGAAAATATAGACGTCACTGAAGAAGAAGTGGAGCACGAGCTGCAACATCTGGCCGGACATAGTAACGAATCGGCGGAAGCGATTCGCGCTCGTTTGACAAAGGAAGGTACGCTCGATAGGATAAAAGCGAAGTTGCGGAGTGATAAAACTCTCGACTGGCTCGCGCAAAATGCTCGGGTTAGCACCACAGCGGCAGCCGCTGGAGCGAAGTAACTTTCGATTGCGCGGCGGCAGGCTGGCGGAAGTTGACTGAAGCCTAATCTTATCGTTCGCAACTGCAAACACTCAAACAAGCCAACCAATGAAAAACTCTAACGAACCAGATTATCGTGCCACCACGCTTGTACCCATGGTGGTCGAACAGACCAGCCGGGGCGAACGCGCCTACGACATTTACTCGCGGCTCCTGAAAGAGCACATTATTTTTATAGGCACGCCGATCGATGACCACGTCGCCAATCTGGCTATCGCGCAAATGCTTTTTCTTCAGGCCGAAGATCCGGAAAAAGACATTCAGATTTACATCAATTCTCCGGGCGGCTCGATCACCGCGGGGTTCGCCATTTATGACACCATGCAGTTCGTGAAGCCCGATGTGGTCACCACCTGCGTAGGGCAAGCGGCTTCCATCGCGGCTGTGCTGCTGGTTGGCGGAGCGCCGAAAAAACGCTTTGCGCTACCCAACGCACGGATTCTGATTCACCAACCGTGGATGTCCGGTCTAGGCGGTCAGGCCACGGACATCGACCTTCATGCCAAGGAAATCCTGCGCATGCGCATGGTTATCAACAAACTTATCGCGCAACATAGCGGACAGAACATTACGCGCATCGAAAAGGATGTAGAGCGCGACTTCATCATGAATCCCGAGCAAGCCAAGGAATACGGGATGATTGACGAGATTATCTACAAGCATCGCTAGCCCCGCGCCAGGCTCAACATCCGGCGCGTTTTACGATGCCAAAGTCGTTCCAAAAAGTTAGCAAGTTTTCTACCTTTCTATTTTGCTTCGGAGATAAATCGGCCTAGAATGATGGGTAGGGTACTCCGTCGAAGCTTCGCGGAGACGAGGCCTTCACGCCAGTGAAAAAATTCAATCCAGAAGAGCCGCTGCGCTGTTCCTTCTG
>JAUTXJ010000073.1 GCA_030838075.1 Acidobacteriaceae bacterium | reverse complement strand
CGGTCATGAGGAAAATGTGCCGGATGTCATGCATCTCCGTGGCTCCGGTGTTTTTATCGCGCCACTGGACACGCTCAAGGTGATTCTCGCCCTCCAATGCGGCGATTTCCGTGCAAATGTGCAGCGTAATTTTGGGGCTATCTTCGATGCGGCGGATCAGATAGCGGGACATGGTATCGGCCAGGCCGTTAGAGCGCACCAGCATGTGCACGTGTTTAGACATTTCTGAAAGAAATACGGCGGCCTGGCCGGCGGAATTGCCTCCTCCGACCACAATGACCTCTTCGCTGGTACACAGTTGTGCTTCGATAAAAGTTGCGCCGAAATAAATACCCATGCCTTCGAAGTCGTCCAGATTTTTGAGCGGAAGCTTGCGATATTGCGCTCCCGTTGCGATCACCACGGTGCGCCCCATGACGGAATGCCCATCATCAAATTCAATTTTGTAAGGACGCTTTCCGCTAAGCTTGGTGGCGCTGCGCGCAATAATCAATTTGGCGCCAAATTTTTGCGCCTGCGCGTAAGCGCGGCCTGCCAAATTCTGACCAGAAATTCCCGTTGGGAATCCCAAATAATTTTCGATCTTCGAGCTGGAACCCGCTTGTCCTCCCGGCGCTGTGGTTTCAATCATCAACACGCTGAGACCTTCAGACGCTGCATACACCGCGGCAGCTAGCCCCGCAGGACCTGCACCAACAATCACAACGTCGAGCACTTGAGTTTCATCAAGTTTAGGATTCAAGCCCAGACAATCGGCGACTCGTTGATTGCTGGGGTTGCGAAGGACGGTGGTGCCGCGGCAAATCAGAACGGGAATCTCGTCGACGCTCACTTTGAACTTATCGAGCATTTCCTGCACGCCGGTATCTTTGTCGAGATCGAGATAGGTGTAAGGATGGCCGTTGCGAGTGAGGAACTCTTTTATGCGCAAAGTCCCAGGGGAGTGTGGTGAACCGATGACCAGCACGTCGCCGACGTGGTTAGCGATTAATTCAAGCCGGCGAAAAATGAAGGCGGTCATCAGTACCTGGCTGATCCCGACATCGGTCTGGACGATGGCCTGCATTTCTTCGGGAGTGAGTTCGATAACCTCGCCAGCCTCGGCCATGCGCGCGCATACCAGCGAGCGGCGGCCGGTGAGCATGTTCAGTTCGCCCGTGAAATGTCCGGGCTGATGCTGAACGATAGTGAGTTCGCCATGATCGGTGGGCTGAACGATATCCAGCCGCCCGCTGGTGATTACGAAGAAGGGGGCCACATCGCCTTGCTTAATCAGCATTTCCCCTTTAGCGACTTTGCGCTTACGTCCGACGGACGCTATGCGTTCGATTTGCGCTTCCGAGAGCGCGGGAAATAGTTGCTCGCGGCGTTCCGGCGAAAGGGCTGGCAGCTGGTTCATTGGAGCGGTTCCCATAAGGCAGAATTGGATGCGTGAAGGAGTATAAAAGGCATATAAGGTTTAGTCACCACATGCGGAAGGCAAGCGATATAATTCTAAATTCTAGAAGTTAAGGACCCACTGTGAGAGTCTCTGTATCCCATAACCGTCCCAAGGAAGAAGTCGTTCAATCTGTCGATCGTCACTTCGACGAGTTATTCAAGGAGGCCGGGTCGCTTCCCGTAAAACTAACGATCGAGCATCGAAGCTGGCAAGGGTCGACGATGACCTTTGCGCTTACCGCAAAAATGGGAATCATCAGCACGCCGATCAAAGGAACCGTTGAAGTTACCGATCGCGACGTTATTGTGGACGCCGACCTGGGCATGCTGGGCCGCTTCATAAACGAGAAGACCGCGCAACAGTTTTTAGGGAGCCGCGTAAAAGGCTTTCTAAAGTAAATGACCGCGCACCCCGCCCAGACGCTACAGTAGCGAAGGCGAGTGAAAGCGCTTGGAATCGAACTTGAAAGCGACCAGGCCGTCGCGGTAGTCGATCTTAATCTTCAGCATTTGAAGCATTTCGAAGCCGTACATCCCGGATATTTCTGTTTCGGCGTCGTTACTCATGTTGCTCATATCCAGGGACAGCATGTCATTCATTCTTTGCCTGTAGCCCGAAAACTGCAGGATTACGTCTTGAGCCCGGTATACTTTTTTAACCTCACCACTGAGTCCTTTTATCCTGGCGGTGTCGGTTACCCCTACCTTGCCAACTGTTCTAGCCAGGTCCAGCGCGATCAAATTACTGAATGCGCCGGTATCAATCAGAAAAAGAACTGGCCCCTTGTCGTTCACCTTGGTGGCCAGCGGTAGATCGTGACCAATGCGATAAACCTGTGAGAAGGACTTCACTATTGGCGATTTCTAGTCAGGTTTAACGGCAAAATCAAAAGATACCCTACAATACCCACGGCGACACACCCGGAGGAATTGATTTGCCGCTCGCGATTTTCGCAACCACGCTTTTCCTCAGCGCTGCCTTGATGTTCACGCTGGAGCCGATGTTTGCAAAAATGATTCTGCCCGTTTTAGGTGGAACACCAGCTATTTGGAACACATGTATGGTGTTCTACCAAGCTACTTTACTTGCAGGTTATGCGTATGCAAATGTATCGACTAAGGCCCCTCCTTCACCGCGACGGGCTGTGATTCAATTAGCAATTCTCCTTGTACCGTTAGCAGTTTTACCGATACATTTGCCGCACGCATGGGTGCCACCTACCGAAAACAGCCCAATTCCATGGTTGATTCTGGTTTTGGCGGCTGCAATTGGGCTCCCATTCTTTTGCTTGGCGACGATTACTCTAGTACTCCAAAAATGGTTCGTTGATGTCGAACACGCTTCGGCGCGCGATCCTTACTTTCTTTACGCCGCGAGCAATATCGGGAGCATGTTTGGATTGCTCTGTTATCCGCTGATCATTGAGCCCCACCTTGGTCTACGAGATCAGAGCTTTGTGTGGACTCTTGGTTATGGCTTGCTCGTTGTTTTGATGGCAATATGCGCGACAGTATCGTGCGGTTCGCCCAGGAACCTGAGCCACGAATCAGTTCAGGACGATCCAAGCCTTAACATTGACGAAATACCGTCAACCAATCAGGTAAGCATTGGTTGGCGCTTGCGTCTTCGGTGGCTCACCCTGGCCTTCGCTCCAGCGAGTTTGATGCTTGGCGTCACTACAGTCCTTACAACGGAGATTCCCCCTATTCCTTTGTTTTGGCTGGCTCCCTTGGCTGTATATCTGCTGAGCTTCATCCTGGTTTTCGCTAAAAAACAAGTTGTTTCCCATGATCAAATGGTCGAACGGCTACCATTTCTGGTCTTGGCCGCACTGATCCCCGTTTTCTCGAAGACACAATTACCAATCTGGATGGAACTGATTTTAAACTTGGTCACGCTTTTTGTGGCTGCAATGGTTTGCCATGGCGAATTAGCGAAGACCAGGCCAGGAGTTGAGCAACTGACAGAATTTTTTCTATGGATTTCACTGGGTGGGGTTCTTGGGGGAATGTTTAACGCGTTTTTGGCACCGTTCGTTTTCCGCACACTACAAGAATTTCCGCTGGCCCTCATCATGGCGGCGATGCTTCGACCAGTCGCGACACGCAGCACCACAAAAACCCGCTGGTTGGACCTAAGTCTTCCGGTTCTCCTTGGTAGCGCGGTGGTCATTCTGATCGAAGTTGTGAAGAAGACTCGCCTTGAAGGAGGACCGATTTTGCATCTCGTTATATTTGCCCCAGCCATGCTCAACTGCCTGAGCTTCTGAAAGCGCCCATTGCGATTTGCACTGGCGGCCTTCGCGCTTTGGATCGCCAGTTCGTTTTATGTCGGGCCTTACGGCCATAATTTGCA
>JAUTXJ010000036.1 GCA_030838075.1 Acidobacteriaceae bacterium | reverse complement strand
TCGGCTCAGCGACTTCAGAAAAGAGCGGCGTGAAAAACCCAAAAGGAGTGGTACCTTCCCGACTTTGGCTCGTGCTAGAATCTGCCGCTTTCCTTTATAGAGAGGCGTATGGCAGTTTGCAAGCGCCTGCACGCTCCACTGCCGCCTGCAATTGCTACTCCGTTCATGCTCAATACCATTGCAATTGTGAGACACTCACAAACGCCTTCATGAAATTAGTTCGCACCCTCGCCAGTCTTCTCTTTATCGCCACCGGCACAAGCGCCGCCCAAGAAAATCAGTCCACCTCCCTCGAGCTGACCCGCCCAGTGCGCACCTGGGAATTCCTCTCCAGCGTAGGAACCCGCGCCGGAATTTTCGGCAACGAATCCGGCCGCATCGAAGCCTGGGTTTATCCCCTAAAGATTTTTCGTGATTTTCATCTGCGCTTTCACACCGAAGACCGCGCCTTGCCCGCGGAATCCCTCGCACGCACAATTATCGTCCGCCCGGAAGCCACCACCATCGTCTACACCAGCGATACTTTTTCCGTCCGAGAAACTTTTTTTGTTCCCGTCGATCAGCCCGGCGCGATCATAACCTTTGAAGTTGAAACAGAATTTCCCCTCGAAATAGAAGCCGTCTTCCGTCGCGATTTTCAATTGGAGTGGCCCGCCGCACTAGGCGCCACCTACGTCAACTGGGAGCCGGAACGAAACGCCTTTTTCTTCGGTGAAGAGCAAAAGAAATTCGCCGCATTCCTCGGTTCGCCCACCGCCGCCGAACGCCGCAGGGAATATCAGACCAACTACTCGAGCGAGAGTGATAGTTCCTTTCGCCTCGGCGTCACTGAAAAAGGCAAAGACACAAAAGTGATCGTACTAGCCGCTTCCGTGCAAGGCCGTGCCGATGCCGAAACTGTCTATCAACATCTAACCGAACAATATCCGCAGCTAATCCGGCAGTCCGCCGACTATTACCGCGAGTATTTATCAAAAACAGTGAGCGTCGAGCTGCCCGATGAGCAATTGCAACGCGCCTATGACTGGTCGCGCGTCAGCATGATCCAGGGTTTGGTCACAAGTCCATACTTGGGAACCGGACTCGTAGCCGGCTACCGCACTTCCGGTGAAAGCCAACGCCCCGGTTTTGGCTGGTTTTTTGGCCGCGATTCCATGTGGACCTCGCTGGCACTGGACGCCGCCGGCGATTTCGCAACCACCCGCAAAGCCCTCGAATTCATCGGCAAATATCAGCGCGGAGACGGAAAAATCCCCCACGAAATCGCCCAGGGAGCCAACTTCGTCCCTTGGTTCAAAGATTATCCGTACGCGTACGCTTCAGCGGACGCCACCCCGCTCTACATCATCGCCATGAACGATTACATCGTCGAGAGCGGCGACACTGCATTCGCGAAATTAAAATGGGATAGCGTTTGGAAAGCGTATCAATTTCTCCGCTCTACCTACGACGCGCAAGGTCTGCCTCAAAATTTCGGCTTTGGTCACGGCTGGGTCGAAGGCGGCCCGCTCCTACCAGTAAAAACTGAACTCTACCAAAGCGGTCTGGGCGCGGAAGCCTTGCGAGCCCTAAACAACCTCGCTCGCCTCGCCGGTAAAGAAACCGAAAGCAAAGAACTCCAGGGCGCATTCGACCGTCAACGAACCCTCGTCAATAATTCCTTCTGGCTCCCAGACAAAAAAAGATTTGCCTTCGCCCTCGACAAAGACAACCACCCTGTCGATGAAGCCAGCGTTCTTTCCACCGTCCCCATGTGGTTCGGTTTGCTCGACGAAGATAAATCCGCCGAGATGATCACTCAGCTATCCGATTCGAATCATCAAGCCGACTGGGGCATGCGCATCATTTCCGGCCAAGCCACTCGCTACAGCGGCGGCGGGTATCACTACGGCTCGGTGTGGCCGCTATTCACCGGCTGGGCCTCCGTCGGCGAATATCGCTATCATCACGAACACCCCGCTTACGCAAATTTGCGCGCCAACGCCTTGCTCGCGCTCGATGGTTCCCCCGGCCACGTCACCGAAGTCCTCTCCGGCGATTACTACCAGGGCCTCTCCACCAGTTCGCCGCACCAAATCTGGTCAGCGGCCATGGTCGTCGCTCCCGTCCTCCGGGGAATGTTGGGACTCTCCACCGACGCGCAAAACACCACGCTGACCTTGGCGCCGCACCTGCCCGCCGATTGGCCCGGCTTCGCCATTCATACCATTCACGTCGGCGACGCTACCATGGATCTCAGCTACGCGAAAACTCAAGACGCTATCGAGCTCGAAATCAAAAATACCGGCTCAAAGAATTGTGCCGTCGAATTCGAACCCGCACTCAGCTTGCGAGCGCGCGTGCTTTCTGCGGAAGTTGGCGGCCACGCCGTCGCCTTTCACATGCAGAGCCACGGCACCGATCAACACGTAATCACTCAAGCCTCCGTCCCCGCGTCAGGCGCCGCCAAACTGCGCATCCGCATCGTCAATGATTTTGGCGTCAGCTATCAGCCGGAGTTACCTCAGCTAGGCAGCCCCAGCGAAGGCTTGAGAATACTTTCAGAATCCTGGACAGACGCGAAAGATGAACTGACGCTTTCCATCTCGGGAAGCCCTGACCGAGACTACGAACTTTCCGTGTCGAACCCCAGAGAAGTCTCCTCTGTCGACGGCGCAGAGTTAGTGCAAGAAGGCGATACGGGGTGGTTGCACCTCATTACCCCCGTCCCAGATACCCGCAACACTGCACACGCCACGATCACCATTCATTTTGCGGAGCGAAATCGTCGTAACAAATCGCCCAAACATGACTAAGCCTGTCTGGAAATTGATTTAAGCCGGCCCGAATTTGACGATGATACTAATTGCTCACACACTGTCCCGAAAACACGGAGGCCTTCGCACCATGCTTGAGAAAATTGCCATCACCACCATGATGATACTTTGCGCTTCCCTGGTCGCCTCACCGTCCAACGCCCAGCAACAAACCGATGCTCACGCCCGCCAGTGGTGGCAGAACGCCGTCTTTTACGAAATTTATCCTCGCAGCTTCGCCGACAGCAACAACGACGGCATCGGCGACCTCAACGGAATTACTTCCAAGCTCGATTACCTCCACGAACTAGGCGTCGACGCCATCTGGATCACTCCCTGCTTCCCTTCCCCTCAGGTGGACTTCGGCTACGACGTCTCCGATTACGAAGCCATCGACCCCATGTACGGCACCATGGAGGATTTCGACCGCCTCGTCAAGGAAGCCAAGAAACGCAACATCCGCGTCATTCTTGATTTCGTCGTCAATCACACTTCGGACCAGCACAAATGGTTCCTCGATTCACGCTCCTCAAAAACTTCCAAATATCGCGACTGGTACATCTGGCGCGACGGCAAAAACGGCGGCCCTCCCAACAACTGGCAATCTGAATTCGGCGTGCCTGCCTGGACCTTCGACAAAAAAACCGGCCAATACTATTACAATTATTTTTAT
>JAUTXJ010000021.1 GCA_030838075.1 Acidobacteriaceae bacterium | reverse complement strand
ACCAACGAATTTATCGGTCAGAACTCCTACAATCGTTCTGCGGAAAAAGCGGTCAGCGAGCTGGATACACCGCAAAGCCTCGTCGCCAGCTTTTTCTATGAACTGCCTGTTGGACGTGGAAAGCGCTTCATGAACCAGGGCGGGGTGAGCGATCGCGTCGTGGGCGGTTGGTATGTCGCCACGATTTTGAATTATCACTCCGGACTTCCGACCGAGGTATATGGGCCGTGCGGAGGGACTGCCGGCGATGTCTTGTTCGCCGGATGCCATTTCACCGGCGCTGCTCGCGTAAACGTCATCCCCGGCGTCGCTCAGACGAACAAATCCAATTTCAACCCGGATACTATGCCGTTCTGGAATCCTGCCGCGTTCGCTCTTGCTGCTCCTTTGACGTTTGGCAACGAGCCACGATCGCTTTCCAATGCCCGCACCTTCGCTGGCAAAAACGAAGATTTCACCCTGGGCAAGAAGACCAGGCTCTTCGGCGAAAAGGCGGTTATCGATTTCCGTGCCGAATTTTTCAACATATTTAACCGCCACATTTATCAGCCTAGCGTTGGGAATCCACAATTGAACAGCCCGTTTATCCCCTTGGGAGCGCCGGGTTGCAATGGTCCCGATCAAAGATTTGCGTGTGGGTTCGGCTCTATCACCAACGCCAGTGGTCCCCGAACCATTCAGTTTGCTCTGAAGATCGCATATTGAGAGAGCTATGGCCCGGCACTTTGCCAGGCTTATAGCCGTCACATTATTCTCACTGGGTTTGCCCACATGAGTGCTCTCAATCGGCGATTCTTTGTAAAGACCCTTCTGGCCAGCGCTGCAAGCGCCACACCAGCTTGCGCCGCTATTCACAAGCGCATTGCTTTTCCTGTGACGCCCAGTGACGGCGATCACTCTAAATCTACAGGCGATTCTGCACCTTTAAATATTGACGCTGGAACTCAGCAGCTGCGGATCGCGCCCATTGGGTCGTCGCTTTCCTTCCAGAATTTTCTTCGTATTGGTTCCGACTGGAAGCCCGCCACCCTGGCCGCTGTGCCATTTGTTACCGGTCCGTCGTTTCCGCTGATCACCGAACGCATAAAACGAAACGGATCCAGTATCCGTTGCGAGGGAAGCGCCGAAGCTGAAGCCGTTGACGGAAAAACTCTGAAATATGGTTGGAGTGCTGAGGTCAGCGCTTTAGCCAATGAACAGTTTCCCTGGATACGCATTCGAACAACGCTCCGGTTACCCGCACCACTTAAGCTCCAACAAAAAAGCGGCATCGAACCTCAAATAATTACCTGGCTGAGCGCGAATTCGACGTTGATGGAGGGCCAGTCCGGCAGCTGGAGACGCGTGCTGCTCAGCCAGCCCACGCGCAATTCACTGGGAACTGCTGGCAACGATCTTCCCGCTGTCTATCTGCTCGACCAGAATCTTGGCATCGAGACCATGATGTTTTTTGATATGGACAACATGGGCTGGATGTCTTCTGAAAATTTGCCGCGCTTCCTCGTGTACCGCTGCTCCAACATTTCTCGGTTCGAAAAAGACGGCACCCAGCGCCAGGGCATTGGCTTGTTAGCGGATCAGGCGACCGGAAACGTTCTGCCCGCCGGCGAGATCAATTTCAGTTACTGGTTGCTACAAAGACCTCTCACGAGGCTCATCACCGAGCAGGAAGCGGTCAGCCGCTGGATGGAAGCGCTGCTTCCACTTTTTGAAGAAAAGCTTTTGTGGCCAACCTGTGCCACTAGCTGGTCGGAGTTTGCCGCCGGCACCGTTCGTGATTTGCAGGATAAAGATGCCACCGTCGCCGAAGCCAACGGCCATCGCGGTTTGCGCGCCTATGTCAAGGAAAGCTCGCAGATCTGGAAACAATCCGGTGACAATTTTGAATTGATGACGCTCGCGGATGTGCTGTGGCCCTCGCTTCTTTACCTGCGGCTGCATCCTTCTCCCAGTTTCGAACTCGAATGCAAAGACCTTTTGAGTGATCTTCCCGGTTTTTATAATTCCGATACTCGCAGCATCAGCAATGACTTCAAGCACTCGCACGATGAGAGAGCCGACTCCTGGTATCCGTTCGAAAACGGCCTCGTCAAATATCCAATGATTGGTTCTCTATCAGGCTCGAAAGAACTCACCGATCATTTCCTCGTGGCGTTTGACACTGCGAAGAAAATGGCTCAGCAATACAACTATCTCTTTCCCATTTATTACCAGGTCGCCACGCTTCGAGCCGAAGGGGCGGGCACAAACTACGCCATCGGCGGCTTGTATTCATGGGCTGCAATTCTGGCGCACAAATTGACCGGTGACGATCATTACTTAGACGAAGCACGGCGCGCGGTTCGCGTTTTGTACACGGTGCCTTCAGACAGGCTTTTTCACGAGCCGCAGGAGCTTGCCTACGGTGCGTTGGCAGCCGCCGAGCTAGGGATGCAAACGGAGTGCAAGTATTTGCTGTACGAACAGCTGCGCATGTTTTATTGGTTTTCTGATCCCAGCCAAAAATCGCACGAGATACGGGGAATGGTTCAGGCCGCGGCCTCCATTCTGTATCCCGCGTTTAAAGAAAACGTCGAAGCCATCCTTCCGTGGATCGGCATTATGAAACGCGGTGTCGTGTTCGAAGGGCTTCTGCGCTTCATGGATCAACAGCGCCGCAACAATTTTTATTTTTTTCAGAATTGCTCTAGCGCCCTCGAAAAAGCATCCACACCTTTTATCCCATTTGAAAATCTGGGGACTCTCGAGCTTGGCGGTCAAACCGGTAATGTAGGCAAGGAAATTTACGGCGCAGGAGAATCGCTCTGGATGTATTTGATGTTCGAAGCATTAGGAAAAGTGGACGACCGGGAACTAATGCTCGTGAATCTCGATTTGCTGGACATTACAGATGCCAAGACCTTCCCGTCACAAAAATTGAATTTCATCTTGTTCAATCCCACGCCTGCTGGCAGGCCCGCGACCGTCACTATTCCAGCCGCGCGAGAGCGAGCTGCACGCTTGACAGCCAATGGCAAGTCTATCGGTGGGACTTTTCAGATTGCGGGACGGTCCTTCCTGCAGCTGCAAGCTGAAATCTGATGCACGTTTTTTTTGGCGCGCCAAGACAAATTTCTAGAATTTTCGAGGTTTTAACGAAAGGAATTCTGCTAAATGCTGAAAATTAATTCTTTTGGAGCGTTTTCGCTACGAAGCTCGATTGGCGCCGTAGGAACCCTGATCTTGCTTGCAGTTTGCGCGGCGATAGCCTTCGCGCCACCATTTGGCAAATGGACTCGCCTTTCTACCGAGCCCATCCTTTCGCCGCAAGGGAACGGATTCGAATCGGCCGGAACATTTAATCCTTCGGTGGTAAAAAAAGATGGCAAGTTTGTGATGCTGTATCGCGCTCAGGATCATGAGGGCACATCTTCGCTGGGATACGCCACCAGTGAAGACGGGATCCACTTCAATCGCCGACCAACTCCGGTAATGACAGCAGAGGCGCCCTATGAAAAGGGCGGCGGCGTGGAAGACCCCAGACTGCAAAAATTTGGCGATACGTATTATTTGACCTATACGGGATATAACAACGTTGACGGCGTGGCCGCCGACAAAAAAGACGCACAGCTCTGCCTTGCAACTTCCAAGGATCTGCTTCATTGGGAGCGCCAGGGAATCATCATTCCCGCTTACAAGGGCAAGTGGAATGTGAAGTGGACCAAGTCCGGCGCGATGGTTCCAGAAAAAATCAACGGCAAGTATTGGATGTATTATCTCGCCGACGCCAAAGGTAAAGACAGCCAGATGGGCGTGGCGTTCTCTGAAGATTTGCTGCACTGGACGGAAGCGTTGGACCATCCCATCCTGGCCAGCCGTCCCGGATCGTTCGATTCGCAAGTCGTGGAGCCGG
>JAUTXJ010000013.1 GCA_030838075.1 Acidobacteriaceae bacterium | reverse complement strand
CTGGATATAGCGCGACATCGAGGCGGATGTAGCGGTCAAGGGTTCCGCCCGCCCACGTTCGGCGGGAATCAGCAACCAGGCTTACCGCTCCGAGTGAGGCCATCAACCCATTTTCCTGGTGGCGGCCCAACACCAACGCCAGATTGCCGACGCGAGTCGTTGACGCGTCGCTAAATTGCGCGGGAGATTCACCCAGCCCCTCCACCTTTAGTACTGCAACATCCGTGCCGCCATCGCGGCCTACTAGCGTGGCCTTCAACGACCGTCCGTCCGGCAACGTCACCGCGATATCGTCGTCACGCTTTACAGCGTGATTGGCGGTAACCACCACATCCCGCCGCCAGTGGATTCCGCTGGAACTTCCGTGCGACCGCCCACCAACATTTACGACTGAAGAACCGGCGCGCTCGGCGGCGGCCGCTAATTGATTAGAAATCTCTACCAGTGCGCTTTCCATCTTTAATTCCTCCTGCACCCAGTTTGCAGAAGTTTGAGGACAGGCACATCAGTCGAATAGCTAGGTACAAGCCCGGAAGAAAGACTGGGCAGCAAGCAGGGAAGAGGTGCTTTAAATCAGTGCGAGGCTAACGCTGTCCTTGTGTTTTCGTGATTTCCGGATATCCCGCCCTGCGGGCGGATCCACGCCGAAGCCACCGCGAAGGCGGTGAGCAGGCAGAGCGCCGGATCAATGGGATGACGATAGCGAAGGTCCGCGTGCGTTATGTAATACAAACATGGAAAAATTACAGGGAACAATGCGAGCGGGAAAGTTATGGGGCTGCGGGCGCGCCACAAGGACACAATCGCGATTAACGATTCAATAGCGGTAAGAAAACTAGACAGCAATATTGTCCTCACTAAGTTGGAATCGGTTTCGCGGAAAGTCTTAAGCGGAGACGCCCTGCCGGTCCAGAAAATTACACATTTATTTCCAGCGAGTCTCAATTCCAACTGGGGATGGGACGCCATGAAAGAAGTGGCCAGTTGCCATTTCCGGCGCATGTAAGCGGTCTCTCCAAGCTGCGCATAGGTTCTAGTTTCTTCCGTCCTGGTTATTATCTTTCTGCCGTTCCGGGCATGCTCATCGAAAATGTCGTTGTTCCCAAGCCATAGCTCGAATGGCAGGTTGGAACGCAACGGAATAAATCGACGAAAAGCGGTGTAGTTGCGAATTGTCCAGGGCACGCAACACAAAATGGCGACGCCAGCCGCTAACGCCACAAGTTTCCAGCGCCGACGACTTTCGCTTCCATCGGAACCGCAGTGGGCAAGCCATCCCAGCAGAAACGGGAACAGCGCCCCGAGAGCGGGATTGGTCATCAGCGCGAAACCCCACAACAACCCATATGCGCACCAATCGCGAACGCGATTAGATTCTGCAAGCGTCAACGTGGCCCACAAAATTGTGGCTGCGAGGAGTGCCGATAGTGCGGTGTCCCAAATCCACTCGAAGGGGATCATGATGGCGTTGGGAAAAAGTGCCCACAGCCATGCTGCCAAGCTGGCCACACCCAATCCGCCAATTCGCTTTCCAGCTAAAAAAATAGGCACGCACGCTGCCGAGGAAAAAAGAATATTCAGAGCGACGGCAGCAAAAAAAGCTCGCGTGGTAAAAATTCCCCAAACCTTAAATATTCCGGCCAGTATCACAGGATAAATCGGCGCGAGCCAGGCAGTGGGGCCTGTATCCGTTCTAAATACCCCGCCGAATCCTTGGCCTCGGGCCAGGGAATAGGCGACGTTCCCGGTTTCCTGCTGAAATGGAACAACGGCCAAAACGTCTTGAGAAATTTTGTGCGTTTGATTCCACGCGAAGGTGATTCGGGCTGCCATCGCCACAAACACGATGAATGCAAGCGAGGTCGCGACCTTGAGAATCGCGTTCCTCATGCGCAAGTTCCTGGGCCAGCAATTAATTCAGCCAACGTGAAATCTTTCTCCTCGTTCCCACGTATCATTGATTGACCATAAAATCGTGCCCGTTCCCGTCCCCGCCATCCAACTCGATCATATCTCTCGCCACTACACCATGGGTGCGAGCAGCGTGCGCGCTGTCGATGATCTCTCGCTGTTCATCGCTCAGAATGAATTTCTCGCTCTTCTTGGTTCTTCAGGTTCCGGCAAGTCCACGTTGTTAAATTTAATCGGCGGGCTGGATCGCCCCACGTCGGGTTCCATCATTTCAAACGGACAGAATATCGCGGAGCTTTCTTCTCTGGACCTGGCGCGCTACCGCCGTAACACCATGGGGATGATTTTTCAATCCTTCAATCTGCTCACGCGCATGACACTGGAAGAAAATGTAGAGCTGCCGCTTCGGCTTGCGGAAGTTGATCGCGCGGAACGCCCCGGCCGTGTACGGGAGGCACTGGAACGCGTGCAGCTGACCCACCGGTTAGGTCACCGCCCCGCGGAGCTTTCCGGCGGCGAGCAGCAGCGCGTGGCCATCGCACGTGCTCTGGTCAATCGTCCGAAAATTCTGCTGGCCGATGAACCGACTGGGAATCTTGATTCCGCCACCGGTGAAGCCATTCTTACGTTGCTGCAGGAACAAACGAAATATGGCATGACCATCGTGATGGTCACCCACGAGCGCGCGCTGGCTGAAAAATTCGCCGACCGCCTGGCCATCATGGGCGACGGCAAGCTGCTGTCGACATCAGCGGCGAAAGGTCTCGCGCAATGAAAGCACGGGACCTCACCGATCTGGCGTTGCGCAATCTGCGCGAAGCATTGTTTCGCAACGCGCTTACTACTCTCGGCGTCGCTGTAGGAGTAGCTTCTCTCGTGGCTATGCTTTCACTCGGCGTGGGCCTTCAGGAACTCGCCTCCAAGCGGCTGTCGCAGAGTGGGCTGTTCGACACCATTCTGGTGTCGCCTAAGAACAGTTTTCGGGGAGGGGGCCGGCCGCAACGCGAAGAGCAGCAGCCAGGCAAACCTGTGCGCGTACTTGACGAAGATGCCCGGAAAGAAATCGAAAAGTTACCGAACGTAATTGAAGTCTATCCGCAGATTCGTTTCTTTACGGAAGTGCGGTTCAACAACAAACCCTTTGCCACAGTGGTTGCAGGCATGCCGGAATCCTCTAAGAATTCCGGTTCCTTCGATGGCATGAAGGGCCATTTCTTTTCTTCGCCTGCTGCCGATGAAGGTATTCTGCAAATTGAATTCGCGAAAGAGCTCTCCGAAAACACCGATTCGCTGATTGGGCAGGAATTGGTGCTGCGTTATGCAGAACGCCAAGCGCTGCAAGCGAATGGCGCCAGTTCTGCGGATCACACAGCCGAGTCTTCGGGCGGTTTTTCTGTGGTTCCGAAAGAATTGCGACTGAAGATTATCGGCGTCGTGGAAACCGAGCCAGCGGCGGGATACGGCGGGTATGGAAACGCGCGGCTGCTTATACCTCTGGAAACTGCTGCAACGCTGCGCGCTGCACAGGTGAATGACCTGCGGGACATCGTGCGTGATTCAGCCGCGAATAAGACCACTTATGCATCGCTTTCGGTGCGCGCCAAGTCGCCGTCGCAGGTTGAAACCGTCGAAGCCTCCATCAAGAATCTCGGCTTCAATGCGTTCTCTCTACTGGATGCTTCCAAATCGCTGCGCACTTTTTTCTCCGTTTTTGATTCGCTTCTTGGCATTTTTGGCGCTTTGGCGCTAGCGGTCGCCACCCTCGGCATCGTCAATACCTTAGTTATGTCAATTCTGGAGCGCCGCCGCGAGATCGGCGTGTTGAAAGCTCTTGGCGCCGCGGATTCCGATGTGCAGCGACTTTTTTTTGTCGAAGCCGGGGTCATGGGTTTGCTTGGCGGAATACTTGGCGTGACCTTTGGCTGGTTATTGGGCCGCGCGGTCACCTACGGCACAAACGTTTATCTGCACCGCCAAAATCTCAATTCCATTGAGCTCTCTTCCGTTCCGTGGTGGCTCGTGGTGGCTGCCCTTGGGTTCGCTGTGCTTGTGAGTCTCGTTGCGGGGCTCTATCCTGCTTCCCGTGCAGCCAAGCTCAATCCCGTTGACGCTCTTCGCTATGAATAGAGTGACTTGTCGATGCGTCGAATTGTGTTTACTAATATGCATCGTCTTCCTGCCGCGACCGGCCTTGGCGGCCGGCCGCGTCGAATGCAATTCTCTGCCCAGCAAAATCCTGTCGCGTCCCGTGCCTTACTGCATCGTTCTTCCACCTTCGTTTGATGCTGATAAAGCGCGGACTTTCCCCGTCTTGTATTTCTTCCATGGTTTAGGAGATAACGAACAATTCTTTGTCCATTCCGGCGCATGGAATCTGCTGGAGGACATGCGCGACAAAGGCGAGCTCCAAGATTTTCTAATCGCCACGCCCGACGCGCGCTCCACGTTTTATATCAACGCCCGTGATGGCCAAGAGCGCTGCGAGGATTTTCTGCTGCAGGAGTTTTTTTCTTACGTGGAAAAGCATTATCGAGTCGCGGCCGGCCGGGCCAATCGAGCCATCTCAGGAATTTCGATGGGCGGTTACGGCGCTCTGTATCTGGCATTCCGACACCCGCAACTTTTTTCCTCGGTAAGCGCACATAGTGCCGCGTTAATAGAAAAGCTGCCCACTTTTCTAGCAGGTGCGCTGCCAAATTCGCCCAGGGCACGCGTGCTGGGCGGTGCGTTTGGGAATCCGCCCGATCCCGTTTTCTGGCAGGCGCACAACCCGATCGTCATTGCACGAACGGCAAATTTAGCGCATCTGAATATTTATTTTGATTGTGGAGACCAGGACGACTTTGGCTTTGAGGCTGGAGCGATTGCTCTCGATAAAGTGCTAACGTCTCGACAAATTCCTCACGAATTTCACATCTACCCAGGCCGCCATGACGCCTCGTACTTCGCCGAACATCTCCCCGCATCACTGGAATTTCACTCGCGCCACTTTCCGAAGTAGTGGCACTGATTCGCCGGTTATCGTGGTTCGGGAGGGCGCGGTGTTTCTGTTGGCCCGACAGGCGGAGTATCAGTGCCACCTTTTGGTTTGCCCACGGTAGATATGCTTTCTACGTTAAATCTTTTGTAGTCTGAGTAGCGGATCACAGCGTTTACCTTGAAGCCTTTCACCAGCAAGACGCGAACGCCAACATGAACTTCTGCGTACGTTGGCAGCCATACTTCGTTGTTGGTAAACGCTTGCTCAAAAACGAAGCTGGTACCTTTCTGCAAATTGGCCAGCATACCGGCGGCTAACTTGAAGTCGCCTACAAAATAAGCTTCAAGGCGCGCCACGTCGTGGCTCTTTTCGTCTATCCAAACAACGCCCGCGAGCTTCTGTACCAATTTTTCCGCGAGTTTGTGGGCTTTAAACTCTGGATTCGGCTCGAAATCAAAAACAAGTACGTCCTGTCCGCGGAAGCGCTCACGCCTGGGATTCACAAACTGGCACGCTCGCAAGAAAACCTCGATGCCTGGGTCGTCATCTTCTTTCTTTGGTTTTTCTTTATCTTTGGCATCCTTTTTCTCGTGCTCGCGAATTTCTTTCTGCGTTTTCTCGTTTTCCTTTTTTTGTTCTTCTTCACCGAGGGGCTTGCCGTCTTTGCTGATCAGCGTGGAAATCTCGTCGCCATCCAAATAGAAGAAGGTGTACTCCTTGGCCTCGCGTTTGGTCACTTTTCCGGTTTTGTCGTATTCGGTTTCTTCTTCCGCGCGGGTGCCGGTGTAATTTTCTTTTATTTTGTCGATGGCTTTCTGATTGTCGTCGATTTCCTTGAACAGGGCTTTGAGATCGGGCAACTGTACCTGTGATTTCTTAGGAAAATCGAAAACTCTCTCGCCCACCGTGCCGTTCACAACCGTGCGAGTGACGGTGATGTCGTAAACGTCGCTTCCACGGTGTAGTTCGATCTTGAACGGGAGCTTCACTCCGTCCTGCGTGCGGTAATCGTCGTACACCATCTGTTCATCAATTCCACCGGTCATCGCTGCTTCTTTCACGATAAGGTGCGTCTGGGGATCGAAGAAAATCTCCCGCTTCAAACCTGCAGAGGTGGTCACTTCAATCTGCAGTGCGTCCTTCCCGCGCACCTGTGCGTGACCGATAAAAGCGATTCCCAGTTTGTTCTTTTTCGCATTGAGCAGCCGCGAATTGTAGTACTGACCTGCAGCTTCCAGTTGAGCGCCTTCCGGCCCCATCAGGGTCGCAAGTTCGCCGGCGTTTTGGTGCCAGGCGGATTTCCCGTTGTAGGCTTCGATCGAAGTTCGATCGCCATCGACGAGTTCTGAATAATAGCGGTTCGATTGCTTGGTAATCAGGGTGTACGTGCCAGCCTTCTCATTCGCGCTGTTGGCAAACGTACCTTCGAGCGTCAGGGTATTGAGCCTCGCTAAAACTTTTGAACCGCCCTCAGCTTTGATGTACTGGTCTACAATCTTGGCAGCGTCCTGCGCATGGGCGGGAGTGGTGATACACGCCGGGATGAGCGCGATAATTGCCCGAAGCAAGTGCGTGCGCATAGGTCTACTGGTATGAACGCAGAAACGCGCGAAAGGTTTCAGTACGTGCCGGCATCGATTGGTTAGGAGGGCATATTTATGGCGGCCGCAACAAACAACGGTATAGTTAACAAACCCAGTAAACACTCTGTGGAACAAACGGTCGAAGCGCTCAGCAATATTCTCAAAAGCAAGGGAGTCGCGGTGTTCGCGTTGATCGACCACAGTGGAGAGGCGGAAAAAGTGGGACTGAAAATGCGGCCTACCAAGTTACTGATTTTTGGTAACCCAAAGGCTGGCACCCCATTGATGTTGGCGTCGCCCAGCAGCGCCATCGACCTTCCGCTGAAATTGCTGGTCTGGGAAGACGCCCAAGGGAAAGTCTGGGTTTCGTATAACAGCCCCGAATATTTGAGGGAGCGGCACGGACTTCCTCAGGAGCTAATGCAAAATATCGCCATCATAGAAGGTCTAGCGACCAAAGCCGGGGAATGAATCCGCGAACATGCGGCGCCGTTCGAACAGTGGATGTCGACGCGCCGACAATTGCACAAAATGTCGGCGTGTCGACAATTGCGCGAAATGTCGGCCGCAGAAATGTCAGAGGGCCGACAATTTGTACTTTTGCATCGAGCAGTCGCCAGAAGTAAGACAAAATTCTTGTTTCACGTGAAACAGAAATCATTCGAACGCGGACTGTCATTCGAACGCGGACTGTCATTCGAATGCGCCAGTCGTTCGAACGGGCGTCGCAGTTCGAAGTACGGTTACTCGGGGTAGTTATAACGGAGGGGCGACACTGAATAACCTAGCTATCGTAATAGCGTCCGTTTGTTTCGTCGCCGATGATGGCAAAGTCACATTTGGAGGTTTCGAGTGGATCGGACTTCCACGAAAAACCCGCGGGGGGCACTTCGACTTGTGCTTCCAGTTGGCAGGTCGCCGCTGTGCCAGAAAAGCGGAAATGCCGCGAAGCGTCGTCATAGCGCACGGTCTGTCCATTCGATTTCCAAATGATCTTGAAGCTCATCCGTGCCGGAGTGGCTACCGAGTCGAGCGCCGGCCAGCGCGGTTGATCCACGACTGCGACGTCGCGCATCTCTACTGTGCAGGTATTACCATCGAAACTGAATTTCGCTCCACCATCGGGAACCGCAACAACCCAGTAAAGTCCTGATGGCGAGATGGGAGGATGAAAGTCATGAATCTGATTGGCAGGGACAGCCTGTCCCTGAAATAGAGTGAGTCAAATGTGTGTGAAGGCCCCTTGTTGCGTTGCCCGCGCGGCCCAATACTCGCCCTGCATCACGCCGTAATCGGTCGTAGCGCTGCCGAAAGCGATTCGATTTCCTTTGTTATCCGTGCCCATCCCAGTGAATGTGCTGCAGCGGGCCACCCGCCCCTTGAAATGATAAATGTGTGACGGTTCGAGGTTGAGGGCCGCGGGCTGATTGTGACTGCCGTTTTTATCAAGCCAGGGAATTGGATATGGATCGGTTCCACCGTTCGCGGTGGATTGAGCGCCGAGAGCACGAATCGCGCCAGGAATTGCGAGCGGCAAAAGCAGTGCTCCGCTCGCTTTGAGAATGTCTCTACGAGTACATAAGACACACGAAGTTATAGACGATGTCATCATGAACCTCCGCTATGCGACCCGGGTGCCACGATAGCGCACTGCAAACAACGGCTACAACTTGTTTGTGGTTCGAGGCGTGAAAAGGGCCGGGCTCCTTACGGAGAACCCGGCCCTTTCTGATCATGTAGCACTTGCGGGAACTTGCGGTGTGCTCGGAAGGCCCAGTCATGCTTGCATTTTGGAACTTACAGCTTCCGCTGAGCCTCATCGGCTTCTTCAGCCAAGCGCATGAGCACAGAGACGATTCCGGTATTTTTGCCGGTAGCGGGGTCAAGAAACAGGCCGTCCTGAACAAAGCTGGCGACGGAAGCTACGGCTCCGCCCTGGGCAGTGGACGTTGGACGGATGATCGATACCGGCCCCAGCTTGGGATCCAGGAATATCGTCGGTTCGGGCATGATCAGGTTGGTCTGGAAGGAATCGGCTACCTTGGCACCCGTCGCTCCGGTATTCGGATCGACACCGATGTTGAGGTTGGGGAAGGTCAGATTGCCATCCGTGATGTTGGTGGCGTTGCCAGCTTTGTCGTGCCAGGTTTGGAAGTGCATGATTTCGCTACCACCGATGCTCAGCAGTACACGCAAAACTTCCACGTCTGTCACTTTTTGGGCGAGCGCGGGATACAAGCTGCTGCCGCCTTGCTCGATGAACGCAAAGTGGAAGCCGGCGGTATTGGCGATGGCCTGGAGGTGATTGGAAATGTTACCGGCTCCGTCCATACCGAGGTCGGCGTCGCTTAGAGGAATAGCGGGATGTTGCCCCTTGGCGAGGTCTGGAACGGCGTTCTCGAAGGTTCCTCCGAGATCCGGATTGGCGCTGTCGCTGCGGTAACGGGTCCACCATGAGGTGTCGATGGTTAATTGCTTCAAGTTGGTAAGGCGGCCATTTTGCGGAACCCCGGATACCTGGCTCGGCGGCAGTATGGCAAAACTGCTCAGATCTATTGATTTTGCGCCCTTGGACTGCAGGTAATTGTTCAGGAATCTGTGGTGGCTGATTTCGTCGTCGGTGTTGTCGACGATATATTGGGGCATATCGCCGTCTAATACTAGAAGGCCAGTGATGTAATCGGGAGCAAGTCCGGTTTTGAATGGGATATCGATGGGGGACAGACCTTGATTCGTGGCTCCGCCAAGTTCGGCGTACTGTATCCAGAGATCGGCCTCGACCTGCTCGAGGGCGCTTAGAAACGTGAGAATAGCAATATCACCCTTGGTGACACGGCTCTTGCTCTCGTCGGCGAACGCGCTCGTGGCGGTACTCGCTAAGCCGGCTCCGATGGCGACGGCACCACCTGCCAACGCGCCGGTCTTGAGGAGCGACCTCCGGTTCACTGAACGATTCATGAGACTCTTTTCCTTTTCCATTTCATCCCTTTCTTTCTGTTGTTTGAAATTTGTGCTGCGGAGGAGCTACGGTAATTGGATCTGAGCGCAGAAGTGCCACGGGGTGGTCACGCGATTGTCCAATTTGTGTAATGTTTCTGGTACTCCGTTGCGCAGAGAGTTTTGCTTTTCAAGCGATGGACGCGGCGAATTTCAGAGTTTTGGCATCCAATAAACGCAGATGATTGACCTGCTGGCCACTTTGATTATCAAGATTCGTATACAGATATACAGGGTTCGCTGAGTCGGCAGTAATACCTACGCTGCTCTATACTCCGGGAAGATAAATTTCGTAGCGATTGTCAACGAGCAATCATCGTCGTCAAAGAGGATCACCATGCAAATAAACCGGCGCTCCCAGCTTCATTTCAAGCTCATTGCGATGTCAGCACTTTTTGCCTTTTTGCCGCTTGCGGCCAGATGTCAAAACGCTGCCACTTCTCCAACTCCAGCGTCGACGGAGATGGCCGTCGACATAAAGGCTTTGGTAGCGTCGATGAACCGCTTGCAGTCGCAGGTTGAAACTCTGAATTCTCAAATGGTCGAGTTGCGGAATGCGCAGCAGGAAGCGCTGCGAGAGGCCGAACAGCTGCGGACCGAATTGAATAAAACGACAGAGCAACTGGCGGCCAAAACCGGCAGCACCCCGGCGCCTTACGAGGTGCGTCCGGCAGCATCGCATGTGTCGTCTACATCCGTTCCGTACTCGTCATCGTTGTCCTCAGCCTCGGCAAGTTCACCGGGGCAAGCACGGTCACCTGACGATTCTTCACATGGAGATTTGCAACAGAGAGTCTCCAAGCTGGAAGACGACCAGGAATTGATGAATGACAAAATTGTTGAGCAAAGTCAGACCAAAGTGGAAAGCGGTTCAAAATATCGGGTGCGGCTGTCTGGACTTGTGCTTCTGAACACTGCTGTCACCCGCGGGTCGGTGGACAATCTCGACATTCCTCAAATTGCGGAGCCTGCGATTGCGCCAGGAGTAGCGGGGTCTTTTTCGGGCTCACTTCGTCAATCGCAAATTGGAGTTGAAACTTTCGGACCGAATATTGCCGGGGCCCGAACCAGCGCCAACGTGAAATTCGATTTTGCCGGGGGCTTCCCGAACGTACCAAATGGCGCGGCATTCGGAGTGGTCCGTTTGCGCACCGGTACGATACGCCTGGATTGGGCGGATACCTCTATAGTTGCAGGACAGGATGGTATCTTCTTCGCGCCGCTTAGTCCCACGACACTCAGTTCTCTTGCAATTCCCGCGCTGTCTTATTCCGGTAATCTGTGGAGCTGGACTCCGCAGCTGCGCATCGAGCATCGGTTTGCGCTCTCCGAAAATTCGGGAATTCGGATTCAGGCGGGCATTCTGGATTCGTTAACCGGCGATATTCCGCGGTTTCAGAGTTATCGTTACCCAACCGTCGGAGAAGCATCGGGGCAGCCGGCTTACGCAACGCACATCGGCTACAGCCAGCGCGTTTTTGGAAGGGATCTGAATGTTGGAATCGGCGGCTATTATGGACGTCAGAACTGGGGATTCGGCCGAGCTGTTGATGGGTGGGCCGGCGTCACCGATGTAAGCGTGCCACTCGGAGAGTTCCTTGATTTCAGCGCGGAGTTTTATCGCGGACGCGCGGTCGGCGGATTGGGCGGCGGAGTTGGGCAGAGTATTCTGCTCTCTGGGTCCGTCTACAACGCAAACACCGCGATTTATGGACTAGACTCTACTGGTGGCTGGCTGCAGTTGAAGTTCAAACCGAAACCTAATTTCGAAGTAAACTTCGCCTATGGCGAAGACGTACCGTTTGCCAGCGAGTTGAAACGGTTCCCGGCGACTGCGCTTTATTATGGTTACTCGATTTCCAGGAACCAGAGTCCTTTTGTTAATTTTATTTATCGGATGCGGTCAGATGTGCTCGCCTCCGTCGAATACAAACGTTTGCAGACCAATCCATTGAATGGCAACGCGTACATTGCCAATCAAGTGATCATGAGCTTAGGGTATGCCTTTTGATGTGGGCCGCAAGATGAGCAAGTTTTTCAAGGCGCTCGGCAGTTTGATCCTGCTGGCAGGGTATTTGGGCGGGTCGCAAATTTGCGCGCAACAAAAAATAGTTTCCGCGAAAGTTACGGTTACGCGGTCCGACTCGAAAGATGTCGCGAAAGACGGGTCGAAAACCTCGGGAAGCAAAGCGCCGGATATCTCCAACGTGGCGATCTGGCTGGTGCCTCTTGATCCGATGGGCGCGGCTGTCCCAGTCTCCAGCAGGTTGCCAAATTCCCCGAAACTAGTGCAACGGAACAAGACTTTCGAGCCCCATGTGTTAATTGTGCGGCTGGGGACCATGGTTGAATTCCCGAACCAGGATCCCTTCTTTCACAATATTTTTTCGCTTTACGATGGACGGCGTTTTGATCTGGGGTTGTATGAGTCAGGGACCAAGCGTAGCGTCAGGTTCGACCGTCCGGGCGTGAGCTTCTTGTTCTGCAACATCCATGCGGAAATGAGCGCGGTGGTGTTGTCGGTCGATACGCCTTATTTTGCACTGTCGGACCGCAACGGAAACGTGACCATTCACAACGTTCCGGACGGGCGGTATGAAATGCACGTGTGGTACGAACGTAGCGCGCCGGAGCAATTGCAAGAGTTGACGCGGGTGGTAACGGTTTCGGACTCTTCGCGGAGTCTGGGGCTGTTACACCTTACGGAGATCCCCAATTTCACGCTGGCGCACAAAAACAAATACGGACTCGATTACGTTCCGCCTCCTAATCCCGACTACGGGCACCCGTGATTGAAAGCTGCATGTCAGAGCAGGCGAAGCGCCGCCCAGGCTCGTAAGTTGTTCTAAAACTGCGATTTTACAATTTGTTGACAATCTCCCAACACCGCGCTGACAAGGCGTCACCCGGAATACCTTATTTTTGGTCCTGCCGGGCAGTCTTGATGCGAATGGAATAAATTTAACGCCTTGGCCGTCTACTGGATGACCAAGCGGTCTTTGCGGGCACTGCTCGGCAAGAAATAGAAACCAAAGCTGGTCTGGAGCGTAGTTGTATAATAACGCTACCGTTCTACCGCAAAGCGTAGCTGCGGGACGGGATGTTTGCCGTCCGGTCCAAAAGGAAACCATGGATACGGTACTGGTAGTCGAAGATAGCCGTCCAATGCAACGAACCTTGCAGCGCTTGTTCGAAGCTGACGGTTTTACGGTGCAGATCGCTTCGGACGGCGTCGCCGGCCTGGATACCTTCCGAAAGCAAATCCCCAACGTGGTAGTGCTGGATCTGAAACTTCCGTACATGCCTGGCAAGGAAGTCTGCCGGGCGTTCAAGGCTCATGCGGCATCTGTCCCGGTGATTGTGCTGAGCGCCAACAATGAAGTGGAAGACAAAGTACTCTTGCTCGAACTGGGCGCGGATGACTACGTAACCAAGCCGTTCAGCCCCAAGGAACTACTTGCGCGGGTTCGACGCGCGATGCGCCGCAGTGGGCAGATCGCAGAGGCGTCAGGTCCCGGAAGCCAACACGATGTACTTGCCTTCGACGAAGTATTGGTGGACTTTACCAGCATGGTGGCTACCCGCGGCGCAAAATCGCTCACCTTTACAGCGCAGGAATACAAGCTCCTGAAATACTTCGCAAATTCTCCCTCGCGTGTTATTTCAAGGGAGGAATTGCTGAACGAAGTCTGGGGCTACCAGAATTATCCGACCACCCGAACCGTGGATAATCACGTATTGCGTCTGCGGCAAAAACTCGAGCCGGACCCGGCAAATCCGCGCTACTTCCTCACCATGCATGGCTCCGGCTACAAGTTCTCACCTACCGATTCGGGGCTCGCTTCCGAGAAGTAATGCCGCCCGCCTGGAGACTCATGGCGCGCCTGCGATTGCGCACCCAGCTTCTCGTGGGCACGCTGCTGATCATCTGCGCACTGATTGGATCACTGCTAGTAATCGTTCGGCACATTGTGCGCGCGGAGATTGCCGATGGCGTGCAACAAAGTACGGACGTCTCACTGCACGCGTTTGAAAATGTGCAACGGCAGCGCGACATTGAACTTTCGCGGACGGCAGCCTTGATGGCTGAATTGCCGCCCCTCAAAGCCGTACTGGCAACGCAGCACGCGCTGACGATTCAAGACGCCTCGGAGCCGTTCTGGAAGCTGGCCGGCAGCCAACTCTTCGTGTTGTCCAGCCCGGATGGGCAGATTTATGGTTTTCACGTCTCCGAGCACGGATGGGATGCGACACTCGCGGAGACCAGTCTCAAGAGGTCCATTGAGCAGGGCGACGATTCGGCGTGGTGGTACGGCCAAGGCCAACTGTACCGCGTGTTCCTCCATACCATTTTTGCGGGGGCCGGGAATAACCAGAGACAGGTCGGGATCATCGCGGTTGGCTATCAAATCGATTCGAGCGTTGCCGCACAATTGTCGCTGGCGTCGGGGAGCCAGATCGCGCTGGTGACCGGCGATCAAATCATTGCTACAACTCTCTCTGCTCGGGAGCAGAAGGCGCTCGGCCAGATGCGAACGGATTGGGCCGGGTCCACCAAGTCTCAAGAGCTGGAGCTGGGCGCAAGTTCCTACCAGGCTGCCGATGTGTTGCTGCACGCAGGGCCGCCGGCGGATGTGCGGTGTTATGTACTTATGTCACTCGAACCTGCCAATGCCTTTCTGCGGCGGTTGAATCGCACCATTATCCTTTTGGGCGTGTCTGCCATTGTGTTGGCCGGGCTGCTGCTCAGTTTCGTTTCGCGCACCATCACACATCCACTTGATGATCTGGTCGCGGGCGTTCGAGCGTTGGCAGGTGGGGACTACGTCTATTCCATTAATCCTCGAGGCAGCAGCGAAGTCGCGGAACTGGGCGAAGCTTTTTCCAAAATGCGCGGTGAATTGCTAGCTGCGGAGCAGCGGCGCTTTGCTACCGAAAGAATCACTGCGCTTGGTAGGGCGGCCAGTTCCATATCTCACGATTTGCGGCACTACCTGGCCGCCGTGGTGGCGAATGCAGAATTTCTTTATGAAGCGGAAAAGTTAAAGCTCAATCGGGACGACATCTACGGCGAAATTAAAACGGCGTCGGAGCAAATGACGGACCTGCTGGATTCGCTACGCGAACTATCTCGCGGGGAAGGCTCCATTTCGCTACGTCCCGCCGCCATCGATAACACCATTCGTCACGCCGTGGATGCCGTCCGGGCGCGGCCAGAAATGCGCAACCGGGAAATCTTGATTCGAACCACCGGAGACATGCGGGGCACCTTTGATCCGCAAAAGATTGAACGTGCTTTTTTTAATCTGGTGCTGAATGCTTGTGAGGCTTCCGTCACTACGCAAGGTGAAATCGAGATTGAGCTGCATTCCTCGTCCACGCTGTTTGAGATTCGGGTAATCGATCACGGCACCGGAGTACCGTCGGCCATTTGCCAGTCGTTGTTCGATCCATTTGTGAGTTTCGGAAAATCAAATGGAACCGGTTTGGGGCTGGCCATAGTCAGCAAAGTAATTCATGACCACGGCGGTTCCGTGGCGGTGGAAGAGACTTCCATGTCAGGAACGACGTTCCTGGTCAGGTTGCCCCGCGTGCCACAAGTCATTCACGAAGCCGCCCACGCAATTAGCCTTTGAGATTCTTTACAGCGTAAACATTCGAGTTTTTGCATCTATCGGCCCAGCGCGCCTTGGGACAATTTAGTGGCCGCTTGTTGACAACGTTTTTGCCGTACCGCGACAACCTTGATCTTCCCGCCAAGCACAATTCCCACTGAAGAGAGCCGGCGGTTGGAAGAGTTTCTGGCCTCCAATCAATCTCAGAGAGGAAAAACCTAAATTATGTTTTCACAATCACTAGGTAAAATCTCAGGAGTCGTTTTGTTTTGTCTCGCGGTGGGCACTACGGCATCCGCTCAATATGGCGGTGGAACCGCCGGAATGCCCGGCGCTACTGGAACGGGTAATATGGCGGCCCCAGGAACTAATTACAGTTACGGCAATGGTAAGGCGATTGGCATCGGAGTAGGAGCTGCAGCAGGCGCCGCGGTCGGCGTAGCGTTGTACATGCATCACCGCCACGTCAAGGCCAACGAAGCTGCTCAGGCTGCTCAATCACCCAAGTCCGAAGCGTCGATCATCGGCTGCACACAGTCTTCGTTAAGTGGACTCACGTTAAAGAACGAAAATGACAATCTGACTTATACCATTCTCTCCAGTGGCAGCACGAAAGTGCAGCCTGGGCAGCGCGTTGAATTGCAGGGCGCGGTGTTAAACGAAAAGTCTGGTGTCAACGCCTTCAATGCTCATCAGCGGGTCGATAATTACGGAGCTTGTGGGTCGTCCGCGGTGGTCGCGCAGAAAACCGGCGACGACAAGAGCACTTTGGCGTCAAGGTTGAATTAGTAACGGCAGCGATCAAAGTACAAGTTTTACCCGGCCCTACATATCACATCGACTGTTCTTCAGAGAGGGATGGATCTAGAACAATTTATAGACTCCATCCTTCATTCTTAGGGGCCGGAATCGTTACGATGCCGTTCCCGTTGATGGGAACTCATAGGCCGGGGGTTTGTTACCGACCCACTTGCGTCCGGGAACGGGGGCTAGGATTAGTTAGAGAATAGACCCTGAAGCAGCTGGAGGTCAGGCGCTGCGGCGTCGGAGACGGCGTAGAATTCCATGCCTTGTTTGCGCCAATCGATCCACTGGTACCCTTGGATCGAGCCGGTGCGCGGAGCCGCGTCTTTTTCAGAAGTAGGCCAAATAAAAACGTTCACTAGATGTTTGCGACGGCCATACACCAGTGCTGCGACGGTGCGGTTGTCGACCACATCAAGACGCCCGCCTTGGAGTGGATAACCCTGTTCCGCAAAATCGCGGACTGGCGGAGCAAAGTCTACTTTGCCGTCGAACCAAGGTTTGACGGTGTGTTGATCGGTAGAGATGACATCTTCCAGGTGACCTGGTTGCAGCGATCGCAGGTGCGCGTCGACGATCTTGCTGGCCATCATGGTTTCGCGGCTGTCCGAGCGGTTGACAGACACGACTCGCCACCCGCCGTAAATTAACAACAGAAATGCGGCCGCCACGGCTAGCCATCGCCAATCGGTCGTGGCACGCAATGGGGCCTTCACCGAAGCGCCCTTGACATGAAGGTCGGCCAGAATCTTCTTGCGCAACGCCGGAGACATCTTTTCGTAGGGTTGCGCGACGTTTATGGTCGAGCGCAGAGACTCCAGAGCATCCAATGCGGCAACGCATTCTGGGCACTGTTCGAGATGACTCTCGAATTCAGCGGCCCTGAGCGCGTCCAATTCATTGTCGAAGTAACCGTGAACCAAGGTATCGGCGCGTTCACACGCCATGGGTGGCCTCCTTGGGCGCAACATTACTTAGTGCCATCTGAAGCTGCCTACGGGCGCGCGAAAGAGTGGACATCACCGTCCCGATGGGAATCGAGGTAATCGAGGCAATCTCTTTGTAGGAACATCCTTCCAGCTCGCGGAGCACAATGACCTCGCGGTACCGCGGCGGCAAAGCCTTCAGCGCCTCAGACAGGCGGTCGCGGTCATTGCTGGCGATGGCCAGTGTTTCAGGTGAAGGGCTTGGCAGCCCGTGCACTTCTTCATTGAATTCGGTCATATCTTTGGCCTTGCGATTTTTGTCTAGCCAGGTGTAACAGGTATTCCGGACGATTTGCAGGAGCCAGGCCCGGGCATCCCCGCCATGAAAACCATGGAAGAAACGGTACGCCCGCAACAGTGCTTCCTGTGCGGCGTCTTCGGCGTCGGCACGGCTGCGCAACAGCCAGCGGGCCAGATTGAAAGCGGCATCGAGATGCGGCAGCACCAACGTCTCGAAGCGCACCTGCTCCTGTGAGTCCAGCACGTCCGAACCTTTCCCTTGGACAGGATTGCTCACTATTAGGAACTCCCCGAGGCCTGACTTTATTCCCTTTTCGTTCTTATTTCTTAAAATTTCTTAAACCTTGCAGAAAAGATCACCGGCGCGTCGATGGAATAAAAAGTGGACCCCTCTGGTCTGCATACATGAAACACGTCCACGAGCGGCGCAGAAACCCCTCGATTCCAGAACCTGCGCCGCTCGCTTCACAGCGCTACATCCGGACGATGCCGAAATTGAACGACACAAAAAATTATAGAAATGTAAGTACAGGAGGAATTAATGACTGCAAAGTCTAAAGATGAGCTGCTTCACGATCACAACCACGATGGCGTCGACCGGCGTGGGTTCTTGAAGTGTATGGCGTGGGCGGGAACAGGCGCCTTCTGCATCATGCAAGGCGGAGTTTTGAAGTCCTATAGCATGAGCCAAATGGCGCAGATGGGCGGCAAAGTAGGAAAGGGCGAGCTGAGCTTCGTGCAGATCAGCGATAGCCACATGGGCTTCAACAAAGCCGCGAACCCGGATGTGGTCGGGACGTTGAAGACGGCGATTGACAAGGTCAACGCCTTGTCGACACCAGCAGAATTCATGTTGCACACCGGCGACATCAGCCATCTCTCGAAGCCAGAAGAGTTCGACACCGTGGATCAAATTTTGAAAGGCGCCACTCCTAAAGATATTTTTTACGTCCCCGGCGAGCACGACATGCTGAACGACGACGGCAAGCAGTACCTGGAGCGCTACGGAAAAAACACCAAGGGCGCCGGATGGTACAGCTTCGACAAGAAGGGTGTCCACTTTATCGGGCTGGTCAACGTGCTGAACTTGAAGGCCGGGGGACTAGGCACGCTGGGACACGATCAACTCGAATGGATGGAAGATGACGTCAAGCACCTGAAGAGCAGCACTCCGATCGTGGTGTTCGCGCACATTCCACTATGGTCCGTTTATCCGGAGTGGGGTTGGGGAACGGAAGACAGCGCGCAGGCGCTCGCGTATCTGAAGAAGTTCGGATCCGTTACCGTCTTGAATGGACACATCCACCAGACCATGCAAAAGGTGGAAGGCAACGTAACGTTCCACACTGCCGCGTCGACCGCGTTTCCGCAGCCGGAACCTGGCAAAGCCCCGTCACCCGGCCCGATGAAAGTACCTGCCGAGCAATTGAAAAGCGTGCTCGGAATCACCGACGTGAATTACGTGCACGGCCAGCATGCGTTGGCAGTAGTGGATTCTTCGCTGGCTTAAGAAGCACCACAAAAAAGTTCCAAAAAAGCAGCTAAATAAAAGAGAGGGAAAAAACATGAGGAGAATTGTGTCTACTGCAGTGTTGTTTGCGACCACGTTTGGAGTTGCATTCGCGGGCCTGCGCGCTGGGGAAAGGAATATATCCGCCGCCGCGCAGCAGAAACCTGATGCGACAGAAGTAAAAATCGACAATTTCAGTTTCGGACCGGCGGAGCTGAAGGTTTCGGTGGGAACGACAGTCACCTGGACAAATCGCGACGATATTCCGCATACCGCCGTTAGCACCGATAAAACGTTCAAATCCAAAGTGCTGGACACCGACGAGAAGTTTTCGTTCACTTTCAGCAAACCCGGCACTTACGAATATTTCTGCTCCATTCACCCAAAGATGACCGGCAAAGTCGTAGTGCAGTGAGGGTCGATGAGTGTAAATCCGTTCGACCTCAAGACTGTTCTGCTGGCCAAACACGCGCAGCATGTGGTGCTGATTCATTTTCCCATCGCGCTGTTTACGGTGGCGGTGGCCTTCGACTTTCTCGCCCAGTGGGCGAAGAGTCGAACCGTGGCCGCAGCGGCGTACTTCAATTTGTTGCTGGCGGCGGGCTTCACCGTGCCGGTGGTAGCGACTGGGCTCGCTGCGTGGCAATGGGCGCTGGAAGGCCAAAAGCTAAAAGGAATTCTGCTGATGCATTTGGTACTCGGTTGCATATCCACGGTGGTTATCTGGGTGGTGTTTCTAATTCACTTGCGGGCGCGGCGCAATCCTGAAAGGTCCTTGCCCACCTATCGTCTGTCGCTGGAGGCCATCGCCGTCCTTCTAGTCGTTGTGACCGCGCATCTCGGCGGCTTTCTCAGTGGTGTGAATGGGCCCGGCTAGCTCATCCGAGACGTAAAACTCACCATTCGGCTTTAAGCATCGAGGAATTCGTTAACAGCTACAAGTGTCGACAGAAACTTAAAAGTAAAGGAGAACAGTTATGAAAATGTTATGCGGAATGATCGCTCTGGCCACTGCTTCCGTGGCAGCAGCAAACAATACCGCGTCTTATCCCAAAGGCGAGGTCACAAAGCTTGTAGTTGAAAAGCTGGATGTGACTACGTTGCCATCTGGGATACGGCCAAAACGCGATCACAACAAGAAGACCTTTAGCGACTATGGCTACATGACAAGCTCGCTGGACGAGAATCAGGCGGTTGTAGCCACACCGGCGGGAACGCAAATCAACATCAAATTGTTGGAGCAGAAGTCCTCCGAAGTCTACGTGTGCGTTGCCGGCCCGGGCGAAAACGCAAGCAGCGGCAAGATTCAGCGGGTGTTCCTGGTAAAGCTTAAAAACTCAGACAGTCTTTTAAAGGGCAGGGAATCGTGGAAGGAATTTGACGCTTGCCCTGTGATGGGTGGGACGGACCATGATTCAACGGCTGACGCATACGGCGGAGATTAAAGCATTTCGCAACCGGCACCGGCACACGTTTCGAGATATCAGGATCGGACCAACCGCAGCCAGACTCGGAATAGTCCTTTGAGCGGCCAGTCAACTGCCGCCCTCCTTACGCCAATCTCGTTTTGCTTTTGGAACTGCTGATGGGAGTTGGACTGCTTGCTGGTGCGCTCCTCGCGCGACTGAAGCGTTTCACGCAACACGCGTGGTGTCAATCGGTCATCGTGCTGGTCAATCTTTTATTGATCGTCTTCACGATGCTTCCGTCATTTTCTGCTCACGTCGCTCCGCGTATTCCCTTGAGACTTGGCAAGGCTTACTACGCTCTGGCTACTGCGCACGCCGCCTTAGGAACCTTGGCGGAAGGCGGAGGTTTATATATCTTGCTGGCCGTCGGCACGAGCCTGTTGCCGGCGCGATTACGCATCAGAAACTACAAGCTGTGGATGCGAACAGTGTTAGTGCTGTGGTGGGTGGTCTTTGTGTTGGGCGTGGCAACTTACGCCCGCTGGTACGTTCCGTATATGTTCCGGGAATAATCCGTGAACACCCGTGGCGATACAGGTCTGTTCTTATTGTGACTCCGAGGTGAAATAAATCCGCACCGTTCTGGTCTATGTCACTGCGGGTGGGGTTAGTGCTGGTGCACGCGCGAGCTATTTGCACTTCGCTTGGCAACAGGCCGCCGACAAATCCGATTCCCAGGAGATCCGAGTGAATAGCACATTGCGAATTACATTTCTATTTTGGTTGAGTGCGTTTGCACTCAGCGCAGGATCTGCCACTCCACCGAATGGCCCCCAATCGGATCAGAGCGTACGAGTTATAGAAGTGACCGCGAAGAAGTATGAATATTCGCCGTCGCCGATCCGTGTAAAAGTCGGCGCGCCAGTGCAGTTGAGGTTCACATCACTCGATAAGACTCACGGCTTCAAGATCAACCTGTACCCCGACGGGGCGGACGCCAAAGGCGAGCCAGGGCTCGTTTTTAGTTCGAATGAGGACTGCTTCAAACTCGAGAAGGGAACGCCCATGGTAGTGCAATTTGTACCGCGCACGCCGGGAACCTATTCATTCCACTGTTGCAACCGTTGCGGACTCGGTCACGGCGGAATGAAGGGTCAGCTGGTCGTCGAACCCGTAGGGTGAGGATGCATTGTAGGTTGTCCTGCACTTACATGCGCCTTGCGCGAGCGATAGACGCTGTCGCCCTGAGCGGAATAAATCTCGCTGAAGATGGTCTACATAGCTGAAGCCCGGATATTGAACCGGACGCAGAAACAAGGAAGAAAACCATGGCCGAATATCGAATGACTCTAGCCGATCGTCAACAAATTGCCTCGGACACCATGGCTTTCTGGTTCGAACCGGAGGACGGCTACTTTGAATTCCGAGCCGGGCAGCATGTTGACCTTGTCTTTGCTCAGCCACAACAAGGATGCGAAAACGACAATTTCAGGACCTTTTCTCTGGCAAGCTCCCCCCAAGAAAAGAAATCGATCATGATCGCCATGCGTATGCGCAAGACGACCTTCAAAACGGCCCTGCAGGCCGCCGCTCTTGGTACTAAGTTTGTGATCAGTCGTGCAAGGGGGTCGTTCACGCTGCACAAAGACGCGAGCAAGCCCGCGGTATTTCTTGCAGGCGGCATTGGAATTGCCCCTATTCGAAGCATTCTGCAACATGCCGCTCAGGAACGGTTGGAACACAGACTGTATTTGTTTTACTCCAATCGGAACGTGAATGACGCGGCTTTCATGGAAGAGTTGGAAAATCTGGGCGGTCAGAATCACAATTTCATCTTCGTTCCAACAGTTACTGGACACAGAACTATGGCCTGGCCGTATGAGAAAGGCCACATCAATCATGAAATGCTCAAGCGTTATTTAGTAGGACTCAAAGGACCGGTGTACTACACCGCCGGACCTTCAGCGATGGTCATCGCTATGACCACCCTGCTCAACAGCGCCGGGGTGAGCGAAGACGATATGAAGACCGAAGAATTTGGCGACTATAAGCTGTACGAAAATACTGAACAGCGCGATCAGCCAGCGACCGAGCGCCACTCAGACTTTAGACTGTGACGTTGAGCTAAATTAGTCGAAGCGAATTAGGACACACAACCTCGCAGGATGGCCCGAGTTCGCAGTCGAGGTATGAACCTGGGCCTTCACACATACAACTACGCTCGAATATTCGCTACTTCTGTCCTTCATAATTGTTGGCGCGTTATCTGATTTGTATCTTCATCCCTTTACCCAAAATGTTTGTCAAATTACTTGTTCCCGACTGATAAATATATTCTCGCGTAAAAGAACGCTGATCGCGGAATTATCCAGTCACCAATCCGGTCTTACATCTTGAAGACACGAGAATGTCTTGACATCTAAATGCGAAGGAACAAGGAGATTTCACATGAGTTCGGCTCGTTATCTAAAAGTAGTTTCAAAGTTAGGCTTCGCCGCGCTGGCATTGGGGATTGTGGCAGGTGGTGGAAACGCAATAACTGCCTACCAAGGTAAGTTCACATTGCCATTCGAAGTGTACTGGGGAGGTTCCACGCTACCCGCCGGCGATTACACCTTTGAACTGGCATCGCAGAGTTCTCCCTACACGCTTTATATTCACGGCCCAAAAGCCAATGTTATTATCCGGGCTCTTTCAGCCGACACTGGAGTTGTAGCCAGCAGCGCGCAATTAGATCTGGTGGACATCGCCGACGTGCATACCATTAAGACTTTCGAAGCGCCGGAAGTAGGAGTTACATTCAGTTATTACACTCCTAAAGAGAAACATGCAGCGCCTAAGGAAGTTCGCCACAAGGACCTGTCACAAACAGAACCCGCAACCCAGGTAAGCCAAAACAAAATGTCTATTTCTGTTCAATCCTCAGGTCGCTGAGAAAACGTCATGCAAGCTACTGCAAACGCCAGGTGCAGGAATACAACAGCGCAATCGCTGGCGCCGCACACTATACCAAAGCGGCGCAGCTTCAACGGGAGCACGCGTTCCACAGCGGAACCGACCTCGAGGAAGTCTGCGCCGACAATTTCTGACACAGGCAAAAATAATTCGACTGAAGCAGAAGTTATCAAACGCGCTCAGAATGGCGATCACGCCATGTTCGAACGGCTGTACCGGCTGCATAGCCGGCGTGTCTATGCCGTTTGCGTGCGCATGGTAAAAGATCCGGTCGAGGCCGAAGATCTGACGCAAGAGGCCTTCATGCTCTTGTACCGCAAAATTCACACTTTTCGGGGCGAATCGGCTTTCTCGACATGGCTGCATCGTTTAGCCGTCAACCGCGTGTTGATGTGCTTACGCAGGAAGTCACTACCTGCTGTGTCGCTTGACGAGCCACTGGATGCGAACGAACCCAGCGGTCCGCCGGCCATTGATCTCGGTTGCCGGGATTCAATTCTGGAAGGAGCGCTTGACCGCATCAATCTGGAGCGTTGTATAAAGCGTTTGCCGACCGGCTATCGCACCATATTTGTTCTACATGACGTGCAGGGATACAAGCATCAGGAGATTGCAAAAATCCTGGGACGCTCGGTGGGTGATTCGAAATCCCAATTGCACAAAGCGCGCGCGCAATTGCGCGGCTTCCTCCATGAGTTTCAGCGCGCCAAGGCACGCGATGGCCGCCTAGCTGCCAAGGCTTCACTGTGCGGGATGCGCAGGCTTGCTGGCGATCTTTGCAGTAAGGTGGGTCAGGAATGCTTGCTGCACGCGGCTGAGCGAGCGGCCGTTTAGGGTAACAGCACCGATGGCACGCGTCGCGCGTCCGTCCTCCAGCGGAACGAACTGGCAGCCATTTCGTTTCTCGAGGGCCATGGCGGGAATGATCGATACTCCCAAACCGGCGCACACCATGCTGAGAATGCTGCTGAATTGACCGCTTTCAAAAATGATCTTCGGTTGGACCCGCGCTCGCTTACACGCCGCTACCGCCGTCTCGCGGAAGCAATGACCATCGCGTAACAACAGAAACGGTTCATCGTGAAGCTCTCCCAACGTAATGCTTTTGCGCTTTGCCAGCGCGTGCCGCTTGGGCAGCGCTGCGTAAAGTTTTTCCTCGATCAAGGGGAATGTCTGAAACTCGTGCCCACGCGCTTGTAGCGGCACAGCCACAACTGCAACATCTATAGCCCCGCTTCGCATTCTCTCCAGCAATAACGGCGTAATCTCTTCCACAACGGTTACCCGCGCTTGGGGATATCTCCGGGAAAATGTAGCAAGCAACGGAGGCAGAAAGTATGGCGCGATGGTAGGGATCACGCCCACACACACTGAGCCAGTGATCGATGTGCTACTTTCCGCGACGGCGCTGCGCGCTGCTTCCAGGTCAGATAACAATGCCCTAGCGCGCGGAAGAAAGGCCCGTCCCAGTTCCGTAAGGCGAACGGTGCGCCCGATACGATCAAAAAGCTGTGCTCCCAGCTCCTCTTCCAGTTTGTGAATTTGCTGCGAAAGCGACGGCTGCGACACGTGGGTCAAACGCGCGGCGCGGCTAAAGCCACCGCTGTCTGCTATGGCACAAAAATAACGCAGTTGGTGAAATTCCATTTACTAGTCCTATAGGCAATGCCTATCCATTCTATGTGAACAATGTATTGGATGTATAGGTGGCCGCGCCGTACTCTGTCCGCGGAAGGAGTAACAATGTCAGAAAATAAAAGAATGACCACCGACGCAGGGCGCCCGGTAGGCGACAACCAGAATTCCTTAACCGTGGGCCCGCGTGGCCCGGTAGTGTTCGAAGATTTTTTATTGTTCGAGAAAATGGCGCACTTCAATCGTGAACGCATTCCTGAGCGCGTCGTGCACGCTAAAGGTTCCGGCGCTTACGGACACTTTGTGTGCACCAATCCGCTGACGCAATACACCACTGCCAAACTGTTTTCCAGCGCTGGAAAGAAAACCCCAACCTTTTTGAGATTCTCAACCGTAGGCGGCGAGAAAGGCTCTGCGGATACCGAGCGGGATCCTCGCGGATTTGCTCTTAAGTTTTATACCGAGGAAGGAAATTGGGACCTGGTGGGGAACAATACGCCGGTTTTTTTCATTCGCGACCCGCTGAAATTTGGCGATTTCATCCACACCCAGAAGCGCGACCCGCAAACCAATCTCAAATCTGCGACGATGATGTGGGATTTCTGGTCACTTTCTCCTGAATCGCTCCATCAGGTGACCATCCTGTTTTCCGATCGCGGCACTCCCAATGGTTACCGGCACATGGACGGCTTCAGCAGTCACACATTTAGCTTGATCAACGCGAAGAATGAATTGTTCTACGTGAAATGGCACTTCAAGACCAAGCAGGGCATCAAGAATTTTACCCGCGAAGGCGCTGACGACATGCGCGGCCAGGATCCTGACTACGCGCAGCGGGATCTTTTTGAAGCTATCAAAAATGGCGACTTTCCGGAGTGGCGCGTGTGCGTGCAGATCATGCCCGAAAAAGATGCCGACACTTATCACATCAATCCGTTCGACCTGACAAAAGTCTGGCCGCACGGAGACTATCCTTTGATCGAAGTGGGCGAACTGGTACTCGAGCGCAACCCTGAAAATTATTTTGCGGAAGTGGAGCAAGCCGCTTTCGACCCCAAGAATATTGTGCCGGGCATGGGCTATTCGCCGGACAAAATGCTGCAGGCACGCTTAATTTCTTATCCTGACGCGCATCGCTATCGGCTGGGTGTCAATTACGATTCGCTGCCGGTCAATAAACCGCAGTGCCCATTTCATACTTACAACCGTGACGGAGCGATGCGCTTCGATGGAAATTCCGGCTCGTCCGTGAACTACGAGCCAAATAGTTTCGGAGGTCCTACTCAGGACCCGGCATTCCGCGAGCGCCCTCGTCCCGTCAGTGGCACCGTCGACCGCCACAGTCACCGCTTGGACGCGGACTATTACACACAACCGGGCAATCTATTCCGGCTCATGACGCCTGACGCGCGCAAACGCTTGATCGGCAACATCGCGGCCAGTCTGAAAAACGCTCCGCAGCGAATCCAAGAGCTGCAGGTGCAGCATTTCTTTCAGGCTGATCCCGCTTACGGCGCTGGCGTTGCAAAAGCCCTGGGGCTGAGCACGGAAAGACCTAACGCCTCCGAAGATAAATTTGTAGCGGCGGACTGACACCGTTTACCCCGGTCTTCTCCGCGTTCCTCGCGGCTCTCAGTGCGACTCGCGGAGTGCCGAAAGGTTTCAAAGACTGGCTTCCGCTCCTGGTGCGACAAGTTCGAATGAAGAGGTGAGCTCAAGCGCCTTGTGAAAAGTCCGATACAGAGGGCAGCGCATGGCGTAGATGCCGTGCACCCTTTCCACTGTCGCCTTCACGTCTTCGGGCGCTACCAAGCGCATCGCCACATGGATTCGCCGGATAATCAGAACATTTTCCTCGGTTTCAACTTCGCCGGTAACGTCGGCCGTCAGTTTTCCATTGCTGGCATCGATTTGGCGCGCTTCCAGCGCACCTCCAAATGTACCCATCATTCAGCCAGCGGTGGAGGCAATGACGTAGTCGATGGTCGAGGAATGTGACTCCCTCAATTTGGAGGGGTCAACCTTGTAGTGCTCCGCAATAGCTCCGTGGACGCTAAAAATCACGGGCTGCGCTTCGCCCGGCAAATGGGCTATGCGGAGTGGTCCTTGCTTTCGTTCGATACGCGATTTGGAAACATAAACGACGTCGCTCATGTTTTTTTCTCCCTTCAACATCTTTCCGCCACCGGTGCTCTCCTACGCGGGCAGAATCAATTTAGATTAATGGAAAGAATCTGGATACTATTCGCTGTGTAATCCGTCGCGACCGGTGTATTCGTTGATATAACCTACAAATACGATTCAAAGCTCGCGATGTTTTTCTCGTAGCTCTTTGTGTCACAGTAAGACAAGTCGCTGTTCTTCTGCGTCGAGTCTTTTCATCGGCCAGCGCAGGGAATACTGACAGCAGGGAAGTATTTTTGTGGGATTAAGCGAGCGAAGTAACACGTCATGGCCAAGCGTCCTTTTCGATTGATTGTTGGAATTACCGGAGCCACCGGAACCATTCTGGGAGTGCGCCTGCTACAGGTGTTAAAACAGCATAACGTGGAAACTCACCTGATTATCAGCAACTGGGGCGCGCGTACCCTCGTGCACGAAACGCCGTACTCGGTGACTCGTGTGCAGGAGATGGCCACGAAGTCTTACGGCGCGCAGGACCAAGCCGCCGCGGTATCCAGCGGTTCTTTCATCACCGACGGAATGGTGATTTGCCCGTGCAGCGTAAGGTCGCTGGCGGCTATCGCGCAGGGGCACGGCGACTCGCTGGTGCATCGAGCCGCTGACGTAATTCTGAAAGAGCGCCGCAAGCTCGTTCTGGTCGTTCGCGAAACCCCGCTGAGCGACATTCACCTTGAAAATATGCTGAGACTGTCGCGAATGGGAGCAGTAATTTTTCCTCCGGTGCCGGCGTTCTACAATCATCCCAAGACGATAGATGACCTGGTGGAACAAACTGTCCTGCGCATTCTGGACCAGTTTAATTTGCATCTTTCTTCCGAGGATCGCTGGTCTGGCAAGATGGCCGTCTCAACCAAGCGGCCGGCCCAGGGATCGAAATCGCGTAAGTAAAAGCTGTTCCTGGTGCAGCATCCGCGAGTTGCAAACGACATAGTGCAAGCGTCGATTGTGGTAGGCTTTAGATGTTTATGAACAGAAATGACAATTGGGCAAGAATTGTCGTGGCCATCTTCACGATGGCAGTGTTCTACGCTTCGGTATGTGCTACTACCTGTTCGATTGGATTTTGCCCCAACCAGGTGCAGCAAACCGCCGGTCATGACTGCGAACAGGCGGGCACTCATCACTCGGCTCCTGCCGGACACGCACCTGCGAATAGCGATTGCTCTCCGCACCAGCATCCCGGGCCCTTTTTAGCGAAGTCCGCCGAACTTTCCCAATTTCAGCTGAGCGTTGCCAGTCAGCTGGACGTCTCGCCAATCACACTTAGCGAAGCCCACGAACTGGTTTTGAACGTGGCCGACGGGGCCGCATCTGACCTCGCGCCGCCTATTAAATCGAGTAGCAGCCTCTATAACAGCGTCTCCGTTCTACGTATCTAGTTTTTTCCTTCAATAAATTTCCAACGCAATATTTAAGCGTATTTCGATCTGCGCATTGTCGCGTTTTCTTGGACATCCACTGACTCGCGAGCATTGGCGTGGAGTCGCAGTTCGCCAATTTGTTAAATCACCTAGTTGGCCTCTAAAGGCTACGACTATCAGAAATTACAAAAGAATAATGCCAAGTATCTTTGGAGGATTTATGGATCGATCACGCAGGAACTTTTTGCAGAGCAGCGTCGTTCTGGGTGCGGGCGTCGTCGCGACACGCGCGGCCGCGAGCACGCCATTCGAGAGTGGACAAGAAAAAACTCAGATGGCGCCGGGGATGAAGACGGATAGCGGCGAGATGCGCACGCATTCTAAATCCGCACAACACATAGCACCGTCAGGTGCGGGATTTTTGCCGGTATTCACGCCGGACGTGCCCGATATGCCGTTTGAAATGGACAACGGGGTCAAAGTTTTTCACCTGGTCGCCGAGCCCGTAAAACAGGAAATCTTTCCGGGCAAGATCGTAAATCTGTGGGGCTACAACGGAAGCGCTCCCGGTCCAACCATTCAAGTCACGCAGGGCGACCGTGTGCGCATCATCGTCGATAACCATCTGCCGGAACCCACGTCGATGCACTGGCATGGCTTCGATATTCCCTTTGATATGGATGGCGGGCCCGGGCTTTCCCAAGATCCCATTTCACCGGGAGGCCGCTTTGTTTATGAATTTACGCTGCAGCAAGAGGGCACTTATTTTTATCACTCGCATATGGCGATGCAGGAAATGCTCGGGATGATTGGCGCGTTCATCATGCATCCGAAGGAAGCCTACGACCCGCCGGTCGACAAAGACTTCGCCATTATCCTGCAGGAATACGCCCTGCTGCCAAACAACCCCACGCCCAACACCATGAACATGGAATTTAATTGGCTCACTTTCAATGGAAAGTCGGGTCCGGCCTCGACGCCGCTGATCGTTCGTCACGGTGATCGTGTGCGACTGCGCCTGATTAACCTCGGCATGGACCATCACCCCATTCATCTTCACGGACACCAATTTGTGATTACCGGGACCGAGGGCGGACGGCAGCCGAAAGCCACTTGGGGACCGAACAACACCGTGCTTGTTGGAGTAGCGCAAGCTCGCACCGTGGAATTTGTCGCCAACAATCCCGGCGCCTGGATGATCCACTGCCACATGCCGCACCACATGATGAATCAGATGTCTTCAATGTTAGGACCAATGACGCGCCGGACCGGAATGCCTGCCGGTGCGGGAATGGAAGAAGGTATGGGCATGCTTCGCTCAGGCAGCGCAACTTCCGATTCGAACGGTCCAAGTATGGGACGAGGGATGGGCGTTGGCTCGACGCTTGAGCAAGCTACGTCCAATGGTCCGCTTTCCCAGAAAGACGGCAGTGCTGCTCAAGGCGATATGCCCATGATGCCGGGAATGCAGATGCATATGGATAAGGCTGACGTAAGCAAAGATGCGAATTCGGTTCCCGGCTTCCCGCAGGACGCCTACATGGAAGGTCCGGTTATGGCTATGGATGACATGGTCCAGAAACCCGAGACTTACGGTCTGCGCCCCGGCTGGACGGGATTCATGATGGGCATGATGACACTTCTCCGGGTGCTTCCACCTGATCAGTACGACCACATTCAAGAGCTGCGTAGTCAGAAGAAAAACGAAAAGCCCGGCACCACGCCTAACACGATGCCTGGCATGTAGTCATTAAGGTCGCTAGAACATGGCACACAGGAGATTGGAAATGAAAAGTAATTCCTTGCGAAATTTTTCGGTGCGACTCATTTTGGCGCTGACGTTAGTGACCGCCTCGCTGCCGGCGCAACAATTTGTTCCGCCACACGATCCGATCACGAATAACCAAAGCCTTGTGCTTGCAAGTGGAGCACCTCAGAGCGAGCAGCCTCAAAAGGCCCCTGACGCTGCCGCAAATCGTTCAGGGTTGACTCTGGAAGAACTGCAGCGGATGGCACTGGCGAATAACCCGACACTGGGACAGGCCAAAGCGGGAGTAAACGCGGCAAAGGGCCGCACGCAGCAGGCGGGGCTTTGGCCCAATCCAACGGTCGGCTACATCGGAGAAGAAATTCGAGGTGGCTCCTATGGCGGCGGACAACACGGTGTTTTCATCCAGCAGAACGTGATACTCGGCAACAAATTGGATCTGGACCGCAAGGTACGCTCCGAAGAAGGGAAGCAAGCTGTCGCTGAGGCAGAGGAACAGCGTCTCCGCGTCGAAAATGGTGTGCGCATCGCTTTCTACCAGTCTCTTGCCGCACAACAAATGCTGGAGACGCGTAAGAGGTTGAGTGGCCTGGCGAAAGATGCGGCGGACACCACCCAGCAGCTCTTCAATGTCGGCCAAGCCGACCAGCCGGACCTGCTGCAAGCCCAGGTCGAAGCAGACGAAGCAGACCTGGCGGTGATCGCAGCCGAGCAAGATGAGCTTCGAGCCTGGCGCGTGTTGACCTCCGTAGTGGGTAAACCAGCGATGGAACTCGCAAAGCTTGAGGGCAATCTGGAAGACCTTCCCCAAATTAACGCCGACGAAGCCATTGAAACCATTCTGCGTGACAGTCCCGCGGTGAAAATCGCTCAACTGGAATCAAGCCGCGCCGATCTGGCGTTTACGCGCGCTAACAGGGAAGTGATTCCCGATATTTCTGTTCGCGCCGGCTATCTAAACAATCGCGAGGATGTTGGCAGCATTCCGCCGAGGGCCGTTGGCTCTGAAGGTTTCGCCGAGGTGGGCTTGAATTTGCACATCTTCAACCGGAATCAGGGAAATATCACGGCCGCAAAAGCCGATCGTGAACGCGCACAGTTTGAAGTCCAGCGCGTCTCACTCACTTTGCGCCGGCTTGCCGCGCCGGTGCTGCAGAGCTACACGACATCACGCGCTGTAGTGGAGCGATATAAAGCCCGCACACTTCCAAATGCGCAAAAAGCGTATGACCTTTATCTTCACAAATACCATGAAGGCGCCGCAGCCTATCCCCAGGTGCTCATCGCGCAAAGAACGCTCTTCCAACTTCAGGTCGCCTACATCGGCGCGCTCGAAAATGCCTGGATGGGAGCTGCAGCGTTGCAAGGGCTCCTGCTCACCGATCCGCTGGACTTGCCCGCCATTCCGGGTGAACTCGACCGCCCGGTACGAGAAATAAACATGCCCGTAGCGGAAATGCCAGGAACGCCACGCTAGGGCCGCACACTCGGAGGGACCGTGCGGCCAAATTCGCCCGTTCGACGCTTTGCAAGCCAAATACGCAGGTGTGCTTAGCTGGCGCAGGCAGATATGTCAGCAATTAAAGATGTAGGATAGAGTCTATCCACTCAGTTCCAAGGCAAATGCGTCCGACATTTGTGTTGGCGGGAAAGGCGTTTTCTAACGGAGGAAATTCTGCATGCGATCGAAGCGTTTGCTGCCGGGAGCTGGATTCGCGGTGTTGTTGTGCCTGGGGTTGCTGCTCACGTTTGGCGGGCACGTCAAGGCTCGGGCTGCTGGTGACACGTCGTGGGGTTTCGCGTTGAGTAATCTGGATAGGACCTGCAAACCTTGCGACGATTTTTATGAATTTGCGATGGGCGGATGGCTGAAAGCAAATCCCATTCCAGCGGAGTATGCGACTTGGGGCACGTTCACTCAACTGCGGGACACTAATTTGACGGCGATGCGAACCATTCTGGATGCCGCGGTGAAGAGTAACGCGCCCGCGGGTTCGAATGAGCAGAAAATCGGCGCGTTTTACGCGAGCTGCATGGACACTTCGGCGATTGAAACTGCGGGGCTGAAACCGATCGAGGGCGAACTTGCCGCGGTGAATGGCATCACCGATCGTAAATCGCTGGACGCCGTGATCGCTCACCTGCAGCGCGAAGGCAGTAACGCGGTTTTTCGCTTTGGCTCGGGACAAGACATCAAGGACAGCACCCGAATTATTGCCATTGCCAGCCAGGGTGGACTGGGCATGCCGGATCGCGATTATTATTTGCGCGACGACGCGAAATCCAAACAGTTGCGAGAGGACTACGAAAAACACATCGCGAAAATGATGGAACTGGCTGGGGATCCGACGGACAAAGCGGAGGCTGAAGCCAAGACGATCATGGGCATTGAAACGGCGCTGGCCAAGGCTTCGAAGACCCGTGTGGAGTTGCGCGATCCGGAGAAAAATTACAACCTGATGCCGATTTCGGAGACGAAGAGCGTTACTCCGGACTGGTCCTGGGAAGGATATTTGAAAGCTGTCGGCGCTCCACCGGTGGAGCAAGTGAACATCCGTCAGCCGGAGTTTTTCAAGGAAATGAATCAGGAGCTCGGCAGCGTTTCGCTGAACGACTGGAAAACTTATTTGCGCTGGCATGTGATTCACGAAAATGCTCCAGCTTTGCCGGAGAAATTTGTGCAAGAAGATTTTGATTTCTATGAGCGCAAGCTTTCCGGAACGAAGGAGATGTTGCCGCGGTGGAAGCGCTGTGCGCTCTCGACGGACCGCAACCTCGGGGAAGCGCTGGGGCAAGTTTACGTCGAGAAATATTTCCCGCCTGCGGCCAAAGCCCGGGCAAAAGAAATGGTCAACAATCTGATTGCTGCGCTGCGCGCGGATATCCCCACACTCTCGTGGATGGGGCCAGAGACCAAGAAAGAGGCGCTGGACAAGCTCGAAGCGTTCAACGTGAAGATCGGCTACACCGATAAGTGGCGGGATTATTCCAAGTTGACAATTGATCGCGGCTCGTATGACGCCAACGTGCGGCGCGCCAGGACCTTTGAAACCGCGCGGCAGCTCAGCAAAATTGGAAAGCCCGTGGACCGCACCGAGTGGGGGATGACGCCGCCCACTGTGAATGCCTACTACAGCGGAACGATGAATGAGATTGTTTTTCCCGCGGGAATACTTCAGCCGCCTTTTTATGATCCCAAAGCGGACGACGCCGTGAATTATGGCGGAATTGGCGCGGTAATCGGCCACGAAATCAGCCATGGCTTTGACGACCAGGGTTCCAAATTTGATGGCAAGGGAAATCTGCACGAGTGGTGGACGCCGGACGACCGCAAAAATTTTACGGAGCGCGGCGATTGCGTTGTGAACCAGTTCAATAGTTATGAAGTGGAACCGGGTTTACATCAGAACGGCAAGCTGGTGCTGGGCGAAAGCATTGGCGATCTCGGCGGATTGTCCATCGCGTACGCGGCTTACGAAAGATCGATTGAAGCGAAGCGCCCGAAAGATATCGATGGCTTTACGCCGGAGCAGCGGTTTTTCCTGGGATGGGAACAGGTGTGGGGTACGAATCAGCGTGCCGAGGCGGCGCGGCTCCAAACCAATACGGATCCTCATCCGCTGGCGCATTTCCGCGGGAATGGGCCCGTTTCCAACATGGAAGCATTTGCCAAAGCCTTCGGGTGCAAAAAGGGCGACCCGATGGTTCGCGAGCAGGCCTGTAAGATCTGGTGAGCCTCGCATCGTTCCGGCACTCTACCTTTAGCAGCGACAGACCGGTGCGCGGTTATGAAGCATGCATTTCACGCCTTTAGAAGTAGCAGCTGAAGCCTTCCTGCTTTTTCCGTTGTTGGCGCTCGCATTTCTTGGCGAGCCATCCCGACGGGCCGTGACGCGCTTCCCCTTGCCGGTGCGGGTGGGCTTACCAGTTCTCGCGGCGATTCCGTATTACCTGGTCGCACATTCCAGCGAAAATTTCAGGTGGTCGTTTGTCGCCCTGTACGCGCTACTACCGGTCGCTCTGGTGATCCTCATGTGGGATGCGAGCAGGCGCGATCCAGAGCAGCGCGGTGACTGGCGCGATTTTCTGGTGCTGCTAATTCTGGGTGTAGTGGTGGAGTTTAAACTGTTCGAAGGGGCGTGGCCGACTGGTAGGGGTTCGTTCAATCGGCTGATTTTGCTGGATACGGCAGTGTATGGATTCCTGGTGATCCGCCAGCTCACCAATGTTGGATTTCACTTTGTGCCTAGGTTCTCGGACGTGAAGATTGGCCTGCGCGAGTTAGTTTTCTATACGCCGATCGCCGTTCCCTTAGGACTGTGGTTAGAGTTTTTGCATTGGCACGCAGTGCTGCCGTCGTTTGTCCGCTTTGCGCTATCGTGGCTTGCTATTTTCGCCGTCATAGCCGTGCTGGAGGAAACCTATTTTCGCGGGCTGCTGCAGAATCTGCTGGAACGCCGCATCGGGCCGCGATGGTCGTTGTTGGTGACGTCTCCCATATTTGGTTTATCGCACTTCAACAAAGGCGCGACGCACTTCAACTGGCGCTATGTTTTATTAGCCACGTTCGCGGGCATTTTCTATGGTCGAGCCTGGCGAGCCGAACACCGATTGGCGGCATCCGCGATCACCCATGCTTCCGTCGACACCATCTGGTCCATCTGGCTGAAGTGAGTGCGTTCCACGCGCGGCCGATACAGGAAATAACCAAGGCCCACGCGCATCCCGTGATGTATGTGGGCCGGAACTGTGACCGCGATACATATGCCCAGAAGGCAGTGCGCAACTCCCAGGGAGTACAGATCGCGGTAACGTAAAAATAAAATGCACGCCGCCATGCCCCACAACAAAGTGCCTAAAATAAGAACCGGGTTTGGAATGTGCACGCTTGCGAACAGGATGGCTGTCGCCGATACTGCGACGGCTTTGCCGGGCATTAACCGTAATAGCCGAAGAAGAAAATAATCCTGCAGCATGAATTGTTGCAGCAACGACCACACTAAATATCCACGCACCCGACCCATCAGCGTGCCCATAGAAAAATCATGGAGGGTATGGAGCTGAGACGCCATCCAAATAGCGACTGCGCCAAGAAGCACTATGGCCGGAACGATCCAGGCAGAATGCGCATTCGAAGGCCGGAGACCAAGCGTTCGTACATCCGGCTTTGCGAGAAATGTCGCGACAATTACCCACGCTAGCGTGAACCAGAACAAAAACCGCTGCGCTGCCGGATTGGGAATCCACTCGGCAAGCAAAACGAGCACATAACCGACGGCCAATTCAACAGCGTCTCGGGTCTTCGATCCAGAAATCCAGGTCACGAAACGTTACTCGCCTATCGTCACTACGCAGATGTACCTGGTTGGAAGCGGAATAACCACGAGACAGATGCTCGAGTATTGGAAGGCCGAGCTGCATGTCGGATTATTTGCTAAGGGTCAGGCAGACTCCTGTCGCGCGAGGCACGGTCACGGTGTACTTGCCGCCCTGGAGATGGCCGGACTCTGAAGACGATGTGATGTGAGCCTCGCGGCTATCCAGTGCTGAAGCCCGCAGCGTCTTCGTCTCAACTGTTCCTGTTCTTCCGGTTCCAAAATCGAAAGTCACTTGAGCATTCTGCTGGGTGTCTTTGTTAAGAACAATTCCCGACACTTGCCCGCCGGGAAGTGTCGCGGCATACGCGGTTGCGTCCACTCCCGTGGCCTGAAGTTGAGAGGTGAAGTCACCCTTGATAAGGGTGCCGCCACTGAGCTCGCCGGCGAACTTCAGGCCATAGGCGACCGGCTCCATCAGGTACTCTGAGCCGAACGTCGCAATGGGAGTGTAGAAGGGATGAGGATGAGTGGCGATCAGCTCCGGGCTTTCGCCTTTTTCTTTGAGAAGGACGTCGCCCGGGAGGAAACCTCCCACGGAGTTTGCGACGGATTTGCCGGTGCCGCCGTGCAAATTGATGCCGGAATAGTTGTTGCTGGCGAGCAAGAGCGAATAGTCCGCAGCCCACAATGCCGCAGCGAAAACGTCGGACACACCGGGCTTGCCGCCACGATAACAAGTGTTGCCTTCGGTCATCCGCACACGGACGCCCATCTTATTTGCCGCAGTGGTCGCGACATCAGCGGTGTGCTGGACTCTGGCCATAGTCGCGGGCTTTAGCAGGTTGGGAATGTTGACCTCGGGATTTGTCGCTGGCCCTCCAAAGTAATAGTGGTGAGAAAGCGTTGTCACCTGCGGCGGATTCTGGACCGAAGGCCATAAATCCGCGATCTCCGTCAGCCACGAAGCTTCCGATCCAACATCAGGCATTCCGAACTTTGCGGCGGGCACACGGGAAGTGACGGCCCGGGCAAGAGAGAGCCACTCCTCCAAATAAGTTTTCGCGGACCAGGTCTTTGGATCGCGCATGTTGTGGCGGCCGAAGAAATCGGCTTCGTTGCCAATCTGGAAATACTGCAAGCTTGCGCCGAGAGTCTCTGCCACGAACGCAGCTTCTTCGGTCGCGCGCTGAGGCGTGTTGGTTCCCATGCCGATGCCATAAAGACAGCTCCACCCGGTGGCGCTCAAAAATGCCGCCAGATTTCGCACTGCCTCGGGGGTTACGGCGTAATACTGCGGCTTGGGCCAGCCTTCGACCTCGGGGAGTTGCGAGTGCTCAGGCTCAGCGGAGTCGGGCGCGGGTTTCCACCAGCCGAACTCGCTGGTATTGCCTCCGAGTCGAAGCACGCCGTGCGGCGCCAGCGCTTTGAATTGGCGGATTAATCCATCATTGCTGGCTGCGAAGAAAGTCGGGTCAGTGAGTTGCTGCACTTCATAGGACAGTCCCACGAAATCCGCAGGCATGTGCGGCCCCGTGGCGTCGGTTGAAATTTTCAGCGTGACTGCCGAAGCCGCGGCGGGTTGAGAATAAAGACGGGAGCCAGCAAGAGACAGTGCAGATGTGGCCAGGAATCCGCGTCTGCTAATCGTCGACATGGTAGTAAGTGTAATCCGAGGGGAATACTTTTGTCTTCGCGGCTATTTCCGGTTGTGGATGTGTGCAAGCTCCGAAAATCTTTCGTGATCGCGCTGGCAGGCGACCCGACCAGAGTGGTTGCGATCCAGAGTCTTGCTATCGATGAAATGCAGTCGCGATCAAACCGGTAATCGCACCGAGCAAGATAAGCCAAACGGAATTCACGCGAAACCGCAACAAGGCGATCAGCGACACCACTGCCAAAAGCACGGTAATCGTGTCAACGAGAGACGCGCGACCCAGCTGCCACGTGACCGCAGCCATCAGTGCTAGCGATCCGACGTTAACGCCATCGAGAAAGGCCCCCGCAATTTTCGATTGTCGAATTCGCGGCACAATCGGGCCGCTCACTGCGACCAGCAGAAATGCAGGAAGGAAGATGCCCACAGTGGAAAGGACAGCACCGCGAATACCACCCAAGACGAAACCAATAAAAGTAGCTGTGGTGAAAACTGGCCCAGGCGTCACTTGCCCAACAGCAACTGCGTCGACGAGTTGCGCGTCCGTCAGCCACCCCCTATGGGTTACCAGGTCAGCCCTAAGGAAAGCCAACAGAACATAGCCGCTTCCGAATACGGTCGCGCCGATTTTTAAAAAGACCAGAAACAACGAAATCAAACTGAACGATACGGCTGTTGCCGCTGCTGAGCTTATCAAGCCCGTGGCATGGATCGAAAAGAGTGCACGAGAGGTCTTTAGAGCAGGGAGGCACGCTACCACTCCAGCCAAAACAAGCAACAGCAGAGGATGCAAACCGAAGGCAGATAACAATAAAGAGATTCCCGCAACAATGGCGAGAAACGTTGTCTTTACCGCTGTTCGTCCGAGGTTCCACAGCGCTTGCAAAATGACACTGATGACCACCGGCTTGATGCCAAACAGAATGCCCGCCATCGCCGGGAGCTTCCCAAAACGGACGTATAACGACGCCAGGCCACCGACCATCAGCGTTGCGGGGAGGATGAAACAACTTCCTGCAACCAGCAGCCCTCTCCAACCAGCGCAGAGATAACCGATGTGAATCGCCAATTCACTTGAGCTCGGGCCAGGAATGAGATTGCTCGCGCCAAGGAGATCGAGAAATTTTTCTCGTGAAAGCCAAGCTCGTCTGCGAACCAGTTCATATTCCATGACGGCGATGTGCGCCGCGGGCCCTCCAAACGCTGTCGTGCCTAGCCGGAGAAAGAACAATGCAAGCTCGCCAAGAGGAACTTGTCTTTTTTCGGAGATGAGATTTTCGGAGTGGAGTGCTGGTTGTTCAGGCATGAATTGCGTTTCGTCTTTCTGCCAACCAGGCGTCTACAGACCACGCGCCACCACCAACCAACGGCAAAAAGATTAGACCCAATAGCATGCTTACATCTATTCGGGCTTCATGCAGCGTTCCCCAGAACGCGATCTTTGCAAACGTCACGATTTTGGTGGAATACAACGCGACAACGATGTCGATGAGGAGCGGTACGGTCATCAGCCGCGTAAGAAGACCGACCAACAGGAGTGAGCCACAGGCAATCTCGACGACTCCGACAAAGGGAGCCATGACTTGTGGCCACGGTATGCCGATCTTCACAAAACGCCCGACGCCCAGGGAATCTGGGAACAAAAATTTCTGAATGCCCTCGGCAAGAAAAACCCAGCCGACAAGAATACGGATAAGCAGGATTGCCTTGCTCGCTCGATTCGGCCAGGCGTCTTCTCGGTTCACCGACATCGCTCTTGGAAAGCCTCGGTTATTCGAAGCGAATTCAATATGGTTCAAACGTAGTCGAACAACGTCATGAAGCCAAAGTCCATGTGCAACTGCTGATGACAATGAAATAAGGTGAGTCCAGGATTGGCGGCTGTAAAGTCCACCTCGACCTCTTGGTATCCGCCCACCATCACTACATCCTTCATCACGCCAGAGGTGGATTTACCGGCCAGCTTGGTCAGCTCGAAACTGTGCCGATGAAGATGGATGGGATGAATGTCGTCGCTAGCGTTACGCATCCGGATGCGATAGCGCTTTCCCTGCCGCAAGTGAAAAGAGGCAGGGGCGACACTCTGACTCATCGGAAAAGCAACTCCATTGATCGTCCAGCGATTAAAACCTTTTTCGGAGGCATTGTCCTTCGCAAACGTCATCTCGAATGTATCGTCAGGCGCCGATGTCGTTGCCTCGGTTTTTGCGAAACGCGAATAATCCCAGTGAGAGGCTTTTGGCGGCGTCCACAGCGCCTTTCCCCTATGGCCGGCATACTCCACGACAATGCCCATTCCGTGACCGCGGTCATCATCGGCCAAATCACCCATGATCCAGACACCGGGATGATTCATCTCTACGACTACTGAAACCCGCTCCGCAGTCCCGAGCCAAAGCACCGGCACTTCGGCAAGACTCGGAACTGCGTTGCCGTCCAGCGCGACGACTCTAAAGGTGTGCCCGGGTAATGCAAGACTGCGAATCTCAGTGGCACTTCCGTTCAGCACGTGGAAGAGAACGCGCTCGCCTTGTTTGACCCGTACCGGCTCCCCGTGTCCTAACATGCGTCCATTGACTGTGAAATATTGATAGCCCACCTCATAACCGTGCGGCATACCCCTCGCCAGCGACGTCTTCATCGCAGACTCGCCGCTCGTCTCCAACTCTTTGACGCGCGTGGCTGGCGCGAGAAAATCCTGAGCCATGTCGCCACCTTGACTGAAAGACGGTTCAAATTCTTTAAGGACCAGAAAAACTTCGCGGTCATAATTTCCCGGCTCGTGTTGGGGCTCGAGTGTAAACTCCGCCCACCTGACCGCTGTACTGTCCACCGTTAAGGTTGGCCCCGCCTCGAATATGTGTGTGATAGAACCGGAAACCAGACGGACGAGGAGTAAACGAAATTCGGCGCATCCCATGCGCCGGAATGAATGGTGTACCTTCTTCCGCCGCGCCATCCACCTCTGTAGAGACCATCTGACCGTGCCAATGCAACTGCTCGGGGGCATCGGTGTCGTTGTGGATCTCAACGGTGGTGGGCTGATTTTCTTTGAAACGCAACAACGGTCCTGGGAACTGACCGTTATACGTTATCGTCGAGACGATATGCTTTGGCGCGATTTCAACCGGACTTGCAGCAATACGCAAGATGTAATCCGGTGTAGTTTCTTCTGACCCTGAGAGCTCAGGATGCGTCGTCGCCGGCCTCAGCTTTGCGCTCGCGGACAGCAGCGCAGAGCATGCGGCAACTCCCGTTAGCGCAATAAAATCACGCCGCGATGTGATCCTTTCACTCAACTGTAGAGTCTCCAGCCGACACGTCACGCGTCGAGGGTTTTACCTTAGCAGGTCTTTGGCGTATTTGACGGGGACAGCGAGGTTTGAGCCGCCGAAATCTCTGAGCACCGCGAAATTTATTCCGATGACTTTTCCATCGCGGTTGAATAGCGGTCCCCCTGAACCGCCGGAGGTAGTGGCGGCGTCGTAGACAATCTTGTCGTCAAGCACGTCGCCGATGTGGCCCTGCGTGGTGGTGGGGCGGATGAGATGCTGCGAAGCGAGCTGCGACATGATGAGATTCACGTCTGGGGTGCCGTTGATGATTTTCTGGGACACATCGCTACCGGCCCTGGCGAGAATGCCTTCGATTCCTGTGGGATAACCAATCAACACCACCGCATCTCCAGTCACCGTGGCTTGGGTGCGATCGTCCAGTTCGAGCACTGCGGTTTTGGGCGGGAGCGGAGCTTCGAGCTGAAGAGTAGCAAGGTCAGCCTTCGGAGAAATGCGATCCAGTTTGGCGCGCACACCCTCCGCTTTCCCGGGAAAGTAAACTTCGTAGGACAAAACGTAGGCGGTGGCGCCCTGGTCAAGAAGTTTCTTCAGATCGTCATCTTTCCACCAAGGTTCGACCACGTGGTGATTGGTAATGATTTTGCCATCGCGTTTGACGGGAAAGCCGGTACCGAACACGTCAATTTGAAGATGAGGTCCTGGGCCGCCCTCATCGAGCGTCACCATGCCTTTGGCGTCGACCAGTGGTTTGCCGGCGGAATCTACAGCGACTTGGATTGGACGGCCGGACTCCTTGTCGAGAAATTCAACGACAACATGCAACAAGCAAACGCTGGGCCCGTAGGTCTGGACGACGTTTTCGGCGATCTTGCCCTCGCTTTCCAGAAGCTTGAGACGATTCTGGGTGTCTGCGAGCTGGTGCTTCAGGGAGTCGGCATCGGAGCCACCGCGAGCGACGCGTTTGTTGAGATCTGCAGATTGCGCTTTCAGAGATTCACGGGTGGCCGATGCGGACTTCGACTGCGCGTCGAGCACCCCGCGAGTGAACTCCGTGCGGCGCTGGAAGTCGCCTTGTTGACCCACACTGGAGCTCAGGCGCGTGATTTCGGCCCGCAGCTGGCGTGTCTCCTTGCGCGTACCGCGGCCGGAAATGCCCAGATAGACGGCCGCGATCAGTGCAGCTGCGCTGAGCACTAAAATGGCGGGGATCATCCACAAGCGTCGTTTGGCGACCGGGCCGCCCAGCGATTCGACGGCGATATCCGCGAAATGCTCTCGTTGCACGGCGTACTTGAGCATTGTATTGAGCTCTTCTTGCGGCTTACGCTCGCGGAATTGGGCGCGGATCCTGGCGGCAAATTCCACTGGTTCGAAAGGAAAGGAAATCGCGTCATCAGCGCCGAGGTCCAGTGCGCGAGCACGCTCCAGCGCGCCACCCTCGACGAGGATCACGATCTTGAGTGGCGACTCGGTATCGGGGCGCGATTTAAGCTGCGTGACCAGAGCACAGCAACTGAGATCGGAAGGGGTGACTTCGGTTACTAATACTTCGGGGGAAAGGGCCAGGACTTGCTCGACGGTCAGCCCGGTTTCGGTGAGGACTTCGTAGCCTTGGCCAGACAAGGCGCGACTGGTTGCCTCAAGGGATTCCGAGCGCAGATTGAGGATTAAGACACGCATCACGTATTCGATGCGCAGAGGCATCCCGCGGACACAACCGGCTTTGAAGAACTAAGCGGAAACAAATCAGCCATCTGACGAGCGATAATTGCACACGTGAAATACCGCTTCCGTAAAATGCAGCGTCTATCGTCTGGTATCATTTTGGTTCGCATAAACTGAGGCATAGTTTGGTACATTTTAAGGATCAAACCAAGTCCACCCGTCCGCATCCAATCTCTCGAAAGCCACGGCAAAAGGTAAAGTTTGCTCGATGTGTTAGGGTAAAGTCGCCGAAGCCATTCAATTTTCGTTTTTGTTGTCTCATTCCGAGATGTACTAAATTGTTCGTTCAGGTCACCGAATTTGTAAGCTTTTCGCTCGGTCGCGGAAATGCCGAAGGGACGACTGGACCGTGCAAATCCCGTCGCAGCTTGAATCTGGGCGTCATGGGGCAGCTGGAGTCGCGGTACTAAAGGGAGGGTTGGTGCTGATGGTTATCCGCGAAGCGCCCCTGCGCAGATTCGCCACGACGGTTCTGAAGGGATCGGCGCGTGCCGTAATAGTGTTCATGATCGTGCTTCTCGGCCGACACTTGCTTCTTTCCGCGCAGACCCTCCGCTATACCAAGCGTCCGGACGTGAAGAACGGGGAGAAAGTTTACAAGGGTGGTTGCATCGCATGTCACGGCAGCGATGGGAAGGGTGCTCCCCCGGCCAGCACAGTATTCGTCAGGCCGGATACGTTTCCGGATTTCACGGATTGCGCCGGCACTACGCCTGAGCCGAACGGCAACTGGAAGGCCGTCATCGTACATGGCGGCCCATCCCGCGGGCTCTCGCAAATTATGCCTGCGTTTGGGGATCTGCTGACCGACGACCAGATCAATGATGTGATCGCATACATGCGCGGATTCTGCAAAAACGTCCACCATGATCCGCTGGGCGAGCTGAATCTGCCGCGGGCGATTGTCACTGAAAAAGCCTTCCCGGAAAATGAGCTGGTGGTCTCGACAGCCGGGAACGCTTCAGGCGCTCCATCGTGGACGACCGACGTCATTGATGAGCGGACTATTTTTGATGCGCGCACGCAGCTTGAAACCGATGTGCCCATAAATTATGCCGATCAGAATCACAACTGGACCGCGGGGCTTGGCGATATCACCGTCGCGGTGAAGCGGGAGATGTTTTCCAATTTACGGACAGGGTCGATTCTGAGTTTGCAAGGCGGCATTCTTCTGCCGACTGGCGATAGTAAGCGGGGCTTCGGTGCCGGCACCACACAGTTCGAGCCGTTCGCCGCCTTCGATCAGTTGTTCAAAGAAAATACGTTTATACAAACTCAACTGGGGGCTGATCTCCCGGTGGACACAAGTGTGGCTCCGCGAAGCATGTTCTGGCGGGTTGCGGTCGGGCAAGCGATGGCCCCGGATCATATGCTGGGTCGGCTGTTTTCGCCGATGGTGGAGTTTCTGGCGGTACGCGATTTTAGGAACGGGGCGAGCACGAATTGGGATGTTATGCCGGAAATGCAAGTCACCATTAGCAGGCGACAACACATCCGAGGCGCGTTGGGCGTGAGGGCGCCGTTCACGAACACAAGCGGGCGAAATCCGCAGGTTATGTTTTACCTGCTTTGGGACCGCGCCGACGGAAAGTTCTGGGAAGGTTGGCGATGAGGCTGCATTCTGGCGGTGCAATTATTTTGGCGGTCGCGGTGGTGGGAATTCCGTTGATCCTCCGCGGCCAAACTCCCACGGAAAATGCGAAGGGTGACAAGACGCCACATGGGCCGGTGTTTCGGACGTCGGATCGCTGCGTGGCTTGTCACAACGGTTTAACTACCAGTTCAGGCGAGGACGTCTCCATCGGGTTGGAGTGGCGCGCGAGCATTATGGCCAACTCCTCACGCGATCCTTATTGGCAGGGAAGTGTGCGGCGCGAATCAATTGATCATCCCGAGTCAACGGCGGCCATCGAGAATGAGTGCTCGATTTGCCATATGCCCGCGGTCCACTTTAGAGACCGGGACGAGGGAAGGCAGACTCAGGTTTTTTCGCGGCTTCCGTTGCAGAAATTTCCGAAGGGGGACCACGCAGCCGCAGACGGCGTTACTTGTTCGGTTTGTCACCAAATTGAAAAGACAGGACTGGGCACGGAAGCGACCTTCGTTGGAAACGTGGTGATCGCGAAGCCGATCGAAAACGACCTGCGTCCGGAATATGGACCGTTCGACATCGACAAAGGGCACCAGACGGTGATGCACTCTTCAACCGCCACATATCTTCCGACAAGGGGCGACCACATTCGCGATGCGGGTCTATGCGGCAGCTGCCATACGCTGATCACGGCAGCGCTTGGACCCCACGGCGAGAAGGTGGCAAGGTTCCCTGAACAAGTGCCGTTCCAGGAGTGGCAGCACAGCGACTACTGGACTACGCAGACTTGCCAGGATTGTCACATGCCCCGCGTGGATGAGGCTGTGGCTGTGACCGCGCTTTACGGCCCGCCGCGAGAGGGCATGCATCGACATGTGTTTGTTGGATCGAATTTCGTTATGGAAGGAATGCTGCAAGATCACCGCGATGAGTTGGCTACAGCGGCGCTACCCGAAGAGCTGGATGCAGCGATGAAGCGCACAGCGGAATTTCTGAAAACACAAGCGGCGAAAGTGACGATTACAAACGTGGATGCGACCACGAATGGGCTTGCGGTGGATGTGCATGTGGAGAATCTGGGCGGCCATAAACTCCCGACAGCTTATCCCTCGCGGCGGGCGTGGCTGCATGTTTCAGTAAAGGATAGCAACGGGCAGCTAGTGTTTGAGTCAGGCGCGCTGAATCCGGACGGTTCGATCGTCGGAAATCATAACGACGAAGACCCACTGAAGTTCGAGCCGCATTACCGCGAGATCACCAGTCCGCAGCAAGTTGAGATTTACGAACCGATCCTGAAGGATTCCGAAGGCAAGGTCACGACCGGTCTGCTGCACGCGGTCGGATACCTGAAGGACAACCGTCTGCTGCCGCACGGTTTCGACAAGGCGACCGCGGAAAAGGACATCGCCGTCACGGGCGACGCGGCTGAGGATCCGGGATTCACAGACAAGGGGAGCTCCGTGCGGTACGTTGTATCGACCGGGAATTCCGCAGGACCGTTCAAGATTGAGGCGGAGCTGTGGTTTCAGCCAATCGGATTTCGCTGGGCGCATAATCTCGCGCCTTACAAGGCGGAAGAACCGCAACGCCTCGTGCGGTATTACGAAGCTGCAGCGCGGCGGTCCGCCATGGTTCTGGCTAAGGCGGAGATTACCCGGTAAGGATTACTTTTTACTTTTCTTTACTTTCGCTCTAGTACCGGCAGGCGCTTTCTTCTTCAGTTTGCTCTGATTGTATTCAATGGCGGCACGAACAAGATTTTTTAGAGCGCGCTCATTAATTTTATCGCCCTCGAAAAGATCGATCGCTCGCCACGCGTTGCCTCCGAGGCCCGCGTTGAAGAGCTTGTCAGGATCCGAGAGCCTCGCCCCGTTGGAAAAGGTAAGCTTTACCTTGTCTTTGTGGGCGTTGCCGATCGCGATCATTCCGTCGCGAGACCACACTGGACTCCCCATCCACTTCCATTCCTCGATGATTTCCGGGTCGGCCGCAAGGATGATTTTGCGGACGCTGGCTAACGTTTTGCCACGCCAGTCTGTGAGTCCGGCGATCAGTTGGTCAATACGTTCCGATGGATTCATTGATCTTCTACCTCGAATTGTCGTTTCGCCTGAGACGGGCGGTTGGGCGTTTCGATACCGAACTGTTTGGCGTATTCGGCGTTCAGGCGCTGCCAGCCGAACTTCATCGCCTCACCACCAACTATGCGGTCGATCGGAACTCCACTGAGAAGGTGATCCAGGACATCGAAGCAAATGTGCCACCCGGCAGCACCCATGGAGATGAAGCGGCGATCGATGTTGTGCCACAGTGTCAGGCGCGTGCCGCCGCCGAACGCTTCGAGTTGCCACCGGAGATCGTTGCCACCCCAGTTGTACTCAAGCAACTTTGGAGGATTGGCCCGCGTCACTTTTGTTTCGGAAACTTGCGCGGTGGGTGCTGCCACCGTGGTGAGCTTCACCGTGGCGCCAACGGTACCCAGGCTCCCATCGGCATCAAAGGGTGCCCATTCGCGAAGTTGAGCAGGGTCGGTAAGCGCCTGCCAGACTTTTTCTGGCGAGTGGCGCAATTCTCTGACGAGAATGAGCGTCCAGCTCTCTCCATCCTTTCGTACCTGCGCTCCGCTGGCCGGACCCGGTGTGTATTGCGCGCGATTGGTCACGTTCTTCTCCTTAGCGCGAATAGCGTGCCAGCTGGGTGAGTTGAATGAGGTTGCCGCAGGTGTCGTTGAGCATCGCAATGATCGAGGCGGTAACGTCGGTGGGCGGCATCGTGAACACGCCGCCGCGAGCCTTGATGCGCTCGTAGTCACCTTTGATGTCGTCGGTGAAAAACATTGCCGCGGGCTGGCCCTGTTGAAAGATCGCCTGCTGATAGGTCTTGGCTGCGGGGTTATTGTTCAGCGCCAACTGTAGCTCAGTGCCGTCCGGCTCCTCGGGCGAGGCAACGGTCAGCCAACGATATGGGCCCTGGCTGAAATCGGCTTTCTTGGCAAATCCCAGTACCTCCGTATAGAAGCGCAGGGCTTTTTCCTGATCGTCCACGTATACGCTGGTCATTTTGATTTTCATTTCTTTTCTCCTTTGTCACGTTCGCGGTTTGCGCCGCGTCGTCTTCTCCTGGCCTTCTTTTTCGTCTGCGTTACTTGCTCCATGCGGTCAAGGTGGCGTTCGAGAGCATCCAGGTGCGCTGACCAGAACCGCCGGAACGGCGCCAGCCAGTCATCCACCTGCTGAAGCGGTTCAGGATTCAGCCGGTAGAGGCGGCGCTGTGCGTCAACCGTGGATTCCACGAAGCCGGCGTCTCGCAGCACCCGCAGGTGCTTTGATACAGTCGGCTGCGGCATACGAAGCTGACGCTCGATCTCTCCAACCGACTGTTGGGACGAAACTAACAGGCTCAATATCGCGCGGCGGTTCGGCTCCGCAATAATTTCGAATACAGATTCCATGCTCCTCATATACTGCAAAGAGCATATACGTGTCAAGGCATATTCAATGTGATTTGAAGCTGTAGCACCGATCGTTCTTAGTGGTGGGGCACTCAGTTCGAAGGAAATATTTCACGGAATGAATCTTCTTCGTTCAGCCTCGCATTGGATGTATTGTTGTCGGCATTGTTGACGGGATCGCTGGAATTCATCAGCCTCGTCCCGTGGCGGCAGGCTGCTAGAACTCCGCGTGCGCACGGAAGGAAGGCACGAGTACGGGCCCGCGATCGCGGTTGTAGCCGGGATTAACTATGTGCTGAACACCGGGAGCGACATAAATTCCGCGCCAAATGTGTACCGTGTAATACGATTCGACGATGTTTTCCCGTCCATAGTTGAGCCTGCCATCGCCAAGGAGAAACCCAAGACCGCCATCTGCAAGATATGTCTGGTGGTCCTTCTTGATTCCGTTCGACACGAAGGCAATGCCACCACGGTCTAGCTTGCGATGCCATTGTGCACCATTCAACCCGATCCCTTCGGCGATGGTTGAATCAATCTCAGTGTAGGCAAATGACTCGGTTTTTCCGTTGTCCCATCCCCAGCGCGCAAAGGCGGTAAGGTTGGGCGTGAGATTCTGCTCCAGATTGACGCCAAAACCGTACTTGCGCGTGATATGCCAGGGATGATGAGTGATGTCGGGCACCGGAACCAAGCCCTCTTTAAATTGAGCCACTGCCTGGCTGTAGATCCCCATATTGGCGGAGTTCGTATATCCGAGCAGTCGCACCACTCCCGCTTTCTTCGGGATGACGCCGTGACGAAGCTCGTATTCCCAATTTTCCGCATGAACTTGCCACGGCCGCCACACCAGATCGATTCCATTCGCCACTGTCGGCATGAGCGCTTCAATAAAGCGTAAACCCCAGTTGCGGTCCTCGTAGTCCACTACGACGCCGGCAGTGTAGCCGCGGGTATCGGCGGCGTAGTCCCAGGCGCCATTGTTGTCCACGGACCAGTTGGTGAATTGAAGATGCGTGTCGGAGCCCACCGAATTCAAATCAAGGAAATCCGGCAGGCTGAATTTGCCGAACCGAATTTCCAGGCGACGACGCGGCAATTCTTCGAACAGCGACAGATAAGTCCGCGGGCTTTCGATTTTATCGTCGCTCAGCGCGAACACTACGTGGATCATGCCGCGCCCGAGGTACGCTGCTTTGCTTAATATTGGGTTGCGTACAATGTCCAGGTCCGTATTCCCAGCGAGGCCAAGACCAGAGCTGAGCGCGGCGCCACCAGCTTCTTCGACATCCGCCAGAAATTCAGTGGAATCGTTGACCCGCACCCCGGTATACAAAGTCATCAGTCGCGAAGTGGCTTTCTCATAGTGCGGCCTAAGACTGTTCTGCCCGCTGTAGTCGGCGTGAAAGTCAGGGTGCGTTTGGAAGATGAAATTGGCCTGCCCGGAAAGCCAGAATCTCGTGTCTTTCAGATGTGGAAACATCGTTGGAGGATCGGCATCAGGAGGCGCGCTGGTCGAATCGTCGACATGTTCAGACGGAGCCGGGACATTTGGCGACGGTGAATTGGGCTCCTGTGCCTGAGCAACGAATGCGAACATTGCCGTAGGCGTAAGCCACAGTAGGATTCGCAGTCTTCTTGCAGTCTTGCCTATCGATGTGGAGTTTGGCTTCGGCATTTTCCCGGCAATCCCAAATCCGAATCCATCAGCATGCGCTTAACTCATCAAAGGAATGTTACAGTTCCGGTGAGAGAGCTGAAAGTTTGGACAATAAGTTGGATAAGTTGGACCATGCTGGGAAGATCAAAGACGGCGTCTGATCCAGTTCTGGGCCTTAAGTCCGGGGACGCGCTGGAATTCGCGTTCATTGTTGGTGACGAGAGTCAGCGCCGCGGCTCTTGCATGAGCAGCAATCCAGAGATCGTTGCCACCGATCATCTCACCGCGGGTTTCCAACGCTGCGCGAATCTCGCCGTAGGCTGTTGCTGCCTCCTCCGGCAAGGGAATCACAGGCAAAAGAGATACAAGGCGCCCGAGAGATTCCAGCGCGTGGGTGCGTTGCTGGCTTCGCTCTGCTCCGTAATGTAGCTCGCCATAAGTAATCACCGATATAACGGCGTCGCCATGCTGCATTTGGCGGAATCGTGTAGTCACTTCTGGAGGCCGGTTCTGCCGCAAATAGATGCAGAAATTGGTGTCGAGCATATAGCGGGAGCCCATTAGAGACCTTTGCGGCGCTGTGGTTTCGGGTCTTTGCGCTTCTTGGGGAACATGTCCGCTGGCAACTCCGCTAGCAAATCCAGCACGCGGACCATTCCACCAGCTTTCTCTCGTAATACGATTTCGTCGCCGCGCCGGAAAATTTCCACTTCCGAGCTTTTGACCCGGAACTTCTTCGGCAGCCTCACAGCTTGGCTGTTCCCCGACTTAAATACGCGAGCGATGGCCATGATTGCCCCTCCGAGTATATATACAACAATGTATATACATTGGCAAACGCTAATTCCCGAGTCTCACGCCGAGGTAAGACCAGAACGGGCCCCCTGGCGCCCCCGATCGTTTCGTGGAAATCAGTTCAACGCTTTGGAAGAATGGCGGTGATTTGTTTTCCTTTTGCAGCGAGTATCATACGTGGTACGTAACAGTACAGTAATCGAACAATCCCCATTGACATTAAATATCGTATTACGATATATTGTGCGGAAGATGGCAAATGCTATCTCCGATACCGAATATCGAGCCCTTGGTGAGCTGCGCTACCGCATACGCCATTTCATCCAGGAGGGGGATGCGGCGGCTCGACGGTCAAATCTGGAACCACAACAATATCTAATGCTCCTGGCCATTCGCGGTTTGCCCTTGGGCGCGGTGGCGACCATACGCACGTTGTCAGAGCGCATGGCGCTCAAGCATCACAGCGCCGTCGAATTGATTGACCGTCTAGAATCGCATGGATTGGTGCGCAGACGCCGGAGTCAAGGAGACCAGCGAGAAGTATGCGTATCCCTGCTGCCGAAAGGCTCAAAGTTGTTGGACCGCGTCGCAAGCGAGCGCATCAGCGAATTGAGAGCCAGCGGAGTAGCCCTCGCCAATGCCATCACCGCACTTGTGAAACACAAACGCCCTTCACCAATGGTCGCGGAAATAAACGAGTTGACCGAGGCACTGCATCGACCAGGGATCTCGCACAGCGGGACACCGCGGAAAAAAAACAGGCAGTCATTGCCACGTGGGAGAAAAAGGCGTGCCTAAGGATTTATCCGCGCCCGGGGAAGAACTCCGCGGCTAAATTGCGGAACGAGAGCCTAGGCGACTTCACCACCACCCCCCGGGTAATCCCTATCTCCGCGCTCGCGATGGTGATCGGTTTGCTCTGCGCTTTCGTAGCACTGGCGTTGCTCCGCCTGATCGGCCTATCTCTGCTAATCCTTAGAGCCTGCGCCAGCGCATAGACTCTCCCACTGATCGGTGCAACTGGGCCGGTTTCGAAAGAACGTTCTCCGTGCCGGGACGCTGACTAT